>JADGRC010000440.1 GCA_017881245.1 Pseudomonadota bacterium | reverse complement strand
GCCATGACCACCCTCCTGCAAGTTCTACGGGACCTGGTAGTCGCCTTCGTGGCTCCCCGTGCCGTGCTCGTCGCGGAGAACCTCCTCTTGCGCCAGCAGGTCATCGTTCTCAGCAGACAGGTCAAGCTGCGACGTTTCGGGTTCTATATGTCTTCTTCGTCTTGGCCCACGACCGCCGCCGCGTTCTTCACTTTTACGTCACCGAATTCCCCAGCGCGGCATGGACCGCCCAGCACATCGTCGAGGCGTTCCCCGAGGACACGGCGCCCAAGTACTTGCTCCGCGACCGCGACGGCATTTTCGGCGACCAGTTCGGCCGTCGCATCCAGGGCCTCGGCATCGACGAAATCCTCACGGCACCGCGATCGCCTTGGCAGAATCCATTTGCTGAACGCCTCGTGGGATCGGTACGGCGGGAGTGTCTCGACCACGTCATCGTCCTCGGTGAACGCCATCTTCATGGGATTCTGAAATCCTATTTCGCCTACTACCACGGGTCACGGACGCCCCTATCTCTGAGCAAGGACGCGCCCGAGCCGAGGGAGGTGTGCCCGCCCACCATGGGCGAGATCGTGGCGCGACCCGAGGTCGGCGGCCTGCACCACCGGTACGAGCGCCTCGCCGCCTGACCGGCTCGAGTCCCCGCCGTCTCCCCGATATCTTCCCGACGGAGATTGATGGCCGACGTCTGCCCGTCTGCCCGGTCTGCGAATTTCCGGTCAACGACGGCACGCTTCGACGGTCGCTTGGTCCAACACGTGAGCACCACGTCGGGCCTGCCTGCCATCCAGCCTCCCCATCCGCTCCGGATAACCGGCTGGCGAGGGACAGGTCTTCGGCGCGTGAACGCGAGCGGCGAAATCCCTAGAAAACCCAGAACGCGCCCAGACGTCCCTCTACCACCATCTGGGTGGTGGAACTGACGAATCGAGGCAGCACCCCGGCTTCGGCGAAGATCCCCAAACCGATGAACGGAAGGCCAAGCTTGAAGCCCACCGCGCCACCGATCGCCGTGTGCCGGGGACCGTGAACCAAGTTCTGAAACGCAAAGATCGCCCGGGCGTAAAGCGGCAATATCGGCGGATAGATCCCGATCATGGGCCTCAATTGCAGATCGAACCTGCTGTTCTTGACGTCGCCCAGATCGCCCACGATTCCCAGTTGCGGCCGCAGGATTCCCAAGATCTGATAGCCGGGCGCAACCATGACGTTGGTCGGTTCCCAACCCCTCGGATCGTTCACACGCCCTCCCTTGCCCACCGATCCCTCGATGACCCATCCCGCTTGAGCTCGCGCTCCGGCAAACACGGACATGAGAACCAGGAAGAAGGCGATTGCGATGGGTCTGCGCATGGAGGCTCCTCGGTATTGTTTTTGGTGCAGCGATTGAAGTCTTGCACACTTTTGACGTGGCCATCCGGAACATAGCGGAGCATGAAACGATAGGAAAACCGCCGACGACAGGTTCTGCCACGGTCGCTGAATCCCGCTTTCTTCATCGGGCGGACTCGGCCCCGCCCCTCCGCCCCGTCCCGACCGGCGCACCCCTGTGCCTCGCCAAGAGGTCATCCGAACCACCTATTTCTCGTCGGTGGGGATGACGGCGGCAGCCATGCTGGCCGCGATAGTTCGCCTTCGTGCATCATCGCGCGATGGTTGCCCTGATCCTGACCCTTCTTGGAGCCCTGCGTTCCGGCCTCCATAGCCGCCCGGACCTTGCACTTCAAACCTTGCCCTTCGCCAGCAGTTGGCCAACCTACGGCGCACGTTCGAGCCGCCCCCGCCTGCACACGATCGACCGCGCGTTCTGGTTGGTCCTCTCGGAGACCCGACGCCTTATCCGCCAAATGGCGGAGGCCAACGTCGGATGGGGCGCGCCGAGGATTCACGGAGAGTTGCTCAAGCTCGGATCAGCGCGATGAGGTGCCGCGGGCGCACATCCGCCAACGGAACATCGCCAAGCGACGGGTAGACATGGCACACCCTGTTCCGCGATGCCGTGATCGAAGAGATACTGGACGCGACGCCATGCGTGCTCGGGAAGACGCAACTCGGCAAGAAGGAAGACAAGAATCCGGAGTGGCGCGCGCAAGCCATCTTCACCAGGGACGAGCTTGAGATGCTCATCTCGACCGAGGAAGTCCCGTGGGATCGTCGCGTCTCGTACGCCCTGCAGGGAATCGCGGGGTTGCGTCATGGTGAAGTGGCGGGCCTCTGCTGGCGCCACCTCGATACGAGCGCGAAGCCGCTCGCCCGGCTCGTCGTTGCGCGGTCCTATGGACGGGCAAGCACCAAGACGAGTCGAACCCGCGAGGTTCCGGTCCATCCTACCCTGGCGGCTATCCTTGACGCGTGGAAGCTGGGCGGATGGGTAGAACTGATGGGACGGCAGCCCACGCCGGACGACGCCCTGCTGCCTTCGCGGGAGGGTCGGATCCGGAGCCGTCACCACTCGCGCAACAAGCTTCTTGAGGATCTGGCTCGCCTCGGCCTACGCCACCGGCGCGGGCACGACCTTCGTCGCACCTTCGTGACCCTGTGCAGGGTCGACGGCGCCCGCAAGGACATCCTTGAGATGATCAGCCACAACCCCCGCGGGAACATCGTGGACATCTACACCTCGATGCCCTGGCCATCGCTCTGCGAGGAAGTTGCAAAGCTGAAGGTGGAGCGTCGAAAAGGTGCTGTGATCCCGCCGCCCGAAAACCCGCAAGTGCGCGAAAAGACATCCGCTCTTACTACAGTCCTTACTACAGTCACCCCTCCCGCCCTGTCCTTGGTATCTAAGTCATGGAAGTCACACGCGATTTCGCGCGCGACTTTTGTGGAGGCGCCGGGAGTCGAACCCGGGTCCGGAAGTGCTCCGCTCATGCTACTACGTGCGTGTCCGGCAATTTGGTTTTCGTTGCTGGGTTGGCTCACCGGCGGGGCATCCCAGCACTTAGCCTTCCCTGTTTCTTACGGTCGCGCCAGAAGACTCTGCGCGATCGCCAGCCCGAGAGTTAACCGCTAGCTGGGGCCACGGGCGCCTCCCCAGGTCGCGGTCTGGACCGTTTTTTAGGCGGCCAGAGCAAACGAGTTATCGTTCGCAGTTGTTTTTTTGCCCGTTTTTACTAGGCCTCGGGCGCCTCGGCACGCGTCACGAACTTTGCTAACCCCCGTCGAAACCGTTTCGCCCCCGAAATCGTTATCGTTTCCCTCCTCTTGCCACCATCTATCTATAGCTTGGTGAGGGGGCGCGCACCAGGCGTCAGCGCCTGCGCCCGATCGCCTCCCCGGCCCCTCCGCTCCACTCCCCACCCTGCTCTGCTCCACTCAAAACCGAACCAAAAATCGGGAACGGCGCGACCTTGCCGATAGCCCTTACCCCTACATTTCGGGTGCAATCGGTCGATGTCCCCGTGGCCCCATGGATTCGTCCTTTGCGCCATTTGACCTGGTCATCCGGGGAGGCACCATTGTGACCGCCAACGGCCGCTTCCAGGGCGACATTGGCGTTCGCGGATCCACGATCGCCCGGATCAGCGACACCCTCCCCTCTCGCCCGCACGGACCACGCGAGCAAATGCGCGGCCGGCGCGAGATCGACGCGCAGGGAAGAATGATCACTCCGGGTGGCGTCGATCCCCACGTTCACCTGACGTGCAGTGACGCTTCCGACGACGATCCGGGCTGGGTCGACGACTTCGAAAGCGGGTCAGCGGCGGCGCTGGCGGGCGGCGTGACGACAATGGGCAACATGTCGTTCGTGCTGCCGTGGGAGACGCTCACGGAGCGCCTGCGTCGCGAGTCTGAACAAGCGGACCGGCAAGCGATCGCAGATGTCTTCCTGCACCCCGCTGTTCTATCGCCGCATCCAGCGATCATCGCCGAGCTCGGGCCTGCCGCCGCCCGCGGGATCACCAGTTTGAAGTTTTTCATGAGCCTGCCGTCGTTCGACAGCGCCGGGGGTCAGTTTCAGCTGGCGATGCGAGCGGCCGGCGCCGCCGGGTCCATCACGCTCATCCACTGCGAGGATTCGGCCACCATTGCCTGTTGCACGACGGTGCTGCGCGAAAGGCACGAACGATCGTTGCGTCATTTTCCCCAGAGCCGTCCAGTCCTGGCCGAGGTCATCGCGACCGAGCGCGCGATTTCCATGTGCGAAGCGACGGGCGCCCCCACGTACATCGTTCACCTCTCGTCGGCCCGCGCGCTTGAAGCTTGTGCAGCCGCGCGCGCCCGCGGGTTGCCGGTCTATGTCGAGACGCGGCCCCTTTATCTGCACCTCACCAGCGAGCAGTATGACCACGACGATGGCGCCCTGTACGTGGCGCAACCGCCGCTCCGACAGGCGCGCGACCGGGACGCGCTGTGGGCGGGGCTCGCCAACGGCACGATCGACACTATCGCCAGCGATCATGCGCCCTGGACGCGTGCGATGAAGATGGATCCCAGCCTTGACCTTTCGCGGCTCCGGCCGGGCGTCGCCGATCTGGAAACCATGTTGCCCATGCTGTTCAGCGAAGGCGTGTTGGGCGGACGCATCAGCGCGGAACGGTTCGTCGCGGTCTCCGCCACGAACGCCGCTCGATTGTTCGGGCTGTACCCGCGCAAGGGAACCATCGCCGTGGGTTCGGATGCCGATCTGGTGATGTGGGAAACGCATCACCCCCGCATCATTCGCGGCGCCGATATGCATTCCCGTGCCGGCCACACGGTCTACGAGGGGCGAGAGCTCGGCGCGTGGCCGCATACGACCATTCGACGCGGCGAGATCGTTTTCGAGGCTGGTCGCGTCGTCGGCAAACCCGGCAGCGGACAGGTCTTGGTCCGAGGTAAGACGGAGGCACCGACGTGGGACAGCCCATCGGCGGCCCCGGCGACGGCGAGCGCCATCCGCTAGACTAGAGCGGCTTCGCCGCCACAAGGGGCCTCGGAAGGCCCCCTGCGAGACCCCCACGGAGTTGCTCGAGGGCGAGGCCGGTCCAGCCCGGGTCCTCGCGCGATTCCTATCGCGTGGGGTGGAGCGAAGCTGGACCTCCCCGTGCTTGGACTGGCTCTTGGGCCGCCTGAGATGAAAACTTGGCTCATTCGCCAGCCTTTCGATCGAGCAAGGCATCTGGTAACAGCCCGATTCCCCTCGCGAGCTTCTGGCGACAACGCCGTCCAGCCAACAGCAGCACTCCGGTCAGCAACCCGTCGCAGCCTCCGACGATGGCCAGCGCCATCCAGCCAACCAGGCACTCCGGTCAGCAACCCATCGCAGCACCGGCGATGGCCCGCGCTATCCAGCCAACAACAACACGCCGGTAAGCATGTGGACCTGCGGACGCCCGCAGGTGGGGGCGATTTCGAAGCTACTTTCGATGCCGGCGAGTGCCAGATCGCCGAAGCGACGGTGAATCAGCTCCGGGTCAAGTCCGCTTTGGCCGTAAAGCGCGCTGCCCCGAGCCGCGCAGTTGAAGTACAAGCCGAAGCTCGGCGCGTGATTGCCGCGCGCCTGCACCTGCTCATCGAGCATAGCCTTCATGTCGTCCCGAGCCCCGATCGCGTCCCGCAGCGTGAACCGAATGGTCTGGCCCGTTCGTACCGCTTCCGGCACCGCCAGCGTGCGCGGATCGTCCTCCGGCACCAAAAATGGCCTGACGATGTAGTCCGACCTGCCGTAGAACGCAGGCTCGCCGATTCCCGCCAGCAGCGGAACGGACAGACGCCCGAGCGGTCGGTTGCCAGGCTGATCGAGTATTTCTTTCAGTACGTCGACGGGTGAGCGACCGTCGATCTCCAGGATAACGTTGCCGTCGACGGCGGTGATGGGCAGCGGCCCCGAAACACCTTGACACCCGTGGCTGGTCCCCGCCGTAGGCAAGACAGTCGCCGGCAACGCGAGCGCGACGGCTGTCCCGGCGAAGGCCGACTGTCCCGAGAAGACCCGCGCCCCGGCTTCCCCGCCCGACGCGCCCGCCCCAGCGACCGTCAACCCGGGCGCGCCCTCGGCAAGGCCCGCAAGAAAAGCAGTGGCGTCGAGGTCATGGGGATCGACAAGCACAACCAGAATCGCGCCGGCAATCGCTCCGCCGAGATCCGCGACCGCCGCGCGGCCCAATCGAATGCCGGCGGCCCTTGGATCGTTGCGCACGCCTGATTCGACAAGTGGCCTGGGCAGACGAACATCACCGTCAAGCACCAACACCGCGACGGCGTTCGCGTTCTCGAGTTCGTCGATCGCGGTGAGGATCCCGGTGGTGGAACACCCGATCACCGACGCGGCGTGGGTTGCGCGCGCCACAGCCGCCAACACGCCGCGAAATTCGTCTTCGTCGTGACGCGCACCCGCGAACACGACCGCCAGACCCGCGCAGGGAAGGTGCGCGGACGAAAGCGCACGCTCGCTCGCCAAGGCCGCCGCTCTCGCACCGTCGACATGAACCGCTGACCCAGAACCAGCCCGTATCACCCGGCCGTCTTACCGCCCCGCCGCCTCGCGGGAAAGACAAAACGAAAGATGGATGACCTCTCCAACAATACGTCGACCACGCTGGCGCCGAAATCGACGGCTCGCCTAACAGTTGGCGTTACGCTTTGATCACGGAGATCCAAAATCCGCGAGCCGGAAATCTGGAAGCACGATGCCCACAGTTCACGGCAGCGGGCCGCGCCGTGCCCTTAAGATTTTTCGTCCAGGTAAAAAATCGTGATCGCCAGGCAGTGAAAGGCCTCATCCGACGACTGCGTCACGATTGTATCGACAATCTGACACTGGGGGTGTTCGCGCACCCACGCCGTGAGCTTCTCCCCCAGGTTCTCGCGTTCCTGGGCCATGGTGGCCGAGAACACCTTGACGCCGTTGAACCGAGCCGTTGTGTGATTCTGATGCTGTACCATCGGGCGCATCTATAGCAACGATTCCAGGATTACCGCAATCCCCTGCCCGCCTCCAATGCAAGCCGCCCCCACCCCCAACCGGACCTTGCGCCGCCCCATCTCGTACAGAAGATGTCCCATTATGCGGGCGCCCGACGCACCGAGCGGATGACCGAGCGCGATGGCTCCACCGTCGACGTTCGTCCGCTCGGGCGGTAACCCCAGCTCGCGGATGACGGCCAGCGTCTGGGGCGCGAAGGCCTCGTTCACTTCGAACAAATCAATTTGCCCGATATCGAGCCGGGCCCGTGCGAGGGCCTGCTGAATCGCGGGAACCGGCCCAATTCCCATCAGTTTTGGCTCGACGCCGGCCAAGCCCCAACCCAAGAGGCGTCCCAGGGGCTTGCATCCCTTCGCCTCGGCGAGCTCGCGCGCCGCCACCACCAGCGCCGCCGCCCCGTCCGAAATTCCCGAGGCCGTTCCGGCCGTAACCGTCCCGGCCGCGCGAAATACCGGCGACAGTTTTGCCAGGCCTTCGGCGGTGGTTTGCGGACGCGGGTGCTCGTCCCGGGCGAAAACGACGCTTCCCGCTGTGCCCTTCTTTCTGGACTTCAGATCGAACGGCACGATCTCGGTCGCGAAATGCCCGTCGCGATCGGCCGCCGCCCAGCGCTGTTGTGACGCAAGGGCGTAGGCGTCGGCATCCGCGCGGGTGATTCCATATTTCTCGGCGACGTTTTCGGCGGTCTCACCCATGGAGCAGCCGGCGTAGCTATCCGTCAGCGTCGTCCACAACAGATCCTCGAACGGCGGCGCCGCGCCGAACGCGAGTCCCCAGCGCGCGCCTCGGACGACGTGGGGGGCGAGGCTCATTGATTCCGTTCCCCCCACCAGGCAGACGTTTGCGTCCCCGGTGCGAATTTCCTGTGCGCCGCTGATCAGGGCCTGGAATCCGGAACCACACAGGCGATTGACCGTGAGCGCCGGAACCTCCACGGGCAGGCCGGCGCGCAGGCCGATGTGACGGGCCGCGTATACATCCTCGGGTGTCGTCTGCGCGACGCAGCCGAAGATGACCTGATCGAAATCCCCGGGGCTGATCCCCGCCTGCGCGATTGCGGCGGTGGCGGCGGCGACCCCGAGATCGGTCGCCTTCACATCCCTCAGCGTCCCCCCGAACGTGCCAAACGCGGTCCGCTTCGCGGCGACAATCCAGATTTCGCGTTCCTGTTTGACCCCTGCCGCCGCCATGCCCTGCTCGCCTTTCAGGTCTTCGAATTGCGCGTCGCGGAGTCGGGCGAAGCTGACGATGACGACGCCTCGGGCAGGGCCCCCTGCGGCGCCGCCGAAGGCATCGGACCGAGGCCCATCTTCGCCTTCAGCTCGGCGAGCGCGTTGTCCGAACCCGGACCCGCCTCGAGCGCCTTGAACTTCTGCTGCAACGAATCGCCGGCCAGCTGGCCGCCAAGCTCGGTGGACGCCTCGGCCTCGGCCTCGATTTGATCGACTTTTTCGCTCATGCGGTCAAACG
>JADGRC010000058.1 GCA_017881245.1 Pseudomonadota bacterium | reverse complement strand
GCCGACCATGAGCATGGGTGATGCTCGGGTGGCGTCCCCGCGGGTGGTCGCGACGAACGCGCCGCTCGCCGCCGAGGTCGATCGGGAGGCCAACAGAGGCAAAAGCCGGTTCAACCTGACCGTGGCCGGCCTCGTGTTGGCGTTGCTCGGAGGGGTCACCCTGTTGCGTGGAAGAAAGACAGCGGGCCTCGGACAGACCACCGCGCCGGACTCTCTGACGGCGGCAAGCTTGTCGGACGTCTCGGGTACGCCTGCGATGACTGCGCCCGCGCCAACGGCGCCATCCGACAGGGCTCGCCCCCGCCTGTCGACGCACGACCTGTTGCGCCTGATCTTCGTGGCCAGCGGCGCGGCCGCGTTGATTTACGAAGTCGTCTGGTTCCATCTGCTGCGGCTGGTCATCGGCGCGTCGGCCTTGTCGGTCGGCATCGTTCTGGCCAGCTTCATGGGCGGAATGTTCCTCGGCAGCTTGCTGTTCGTTCGTTTCGTTCCGCCGGACCGCAATCCGCTGCGCGTGTACGCGGCGCTCGAAATCGGCATCGGCATCTTCGGCCTGTTGATGCCGTTCGTGTTGCCCGCGGTTCGGTTCATCTATGTGGGGTTGGTCGGTTACGGGAGCTTGGGCATCGCGTTGCGCGCGTTGATAGCGGCCATCTTGCTACTGCCGCCCACTGCGCTCATGGGGGCGACGCTGCCGGCGGTCGCGCGGCGTTATGCACACGGTCGGCGTGGTATGTCGGCGCTCGCCTCTTTGTATGCCGCCAACACCACGGGCGCGGTGATCGGTTGCCTACTGTCGGGATTCTATCTGCTGGCCGTGTGGGACGTTTGGGTCGCCACGTTCTTCGCCGCGGCGCTGAACTTTCTGGTCGGATGGACGGCGAGCCGGATGGCGCGCACGGCGCTGCCCGAGGAGAGCTGGACGATCGTAGCGTCGGTTCGACCGACGAGGGCCCGGGTTCACGAGTTGCGGGCGGTCTACCTGGCCATCAGTCTGTCGGGCCTGACGGCGCTGGGGGCGCAGGTGGTGTGGACGCGGCTGTTGACGCTACTTTTCGGCGCGACGGTTTATGCGTTCTCGATCATTTTGGCGGTGTTCCTGGCCGGCCTCGGCCTCGGCAGTATCTCGGCGTCGTATTTGTTGAAGCGGGGGCAGAACGCGACGCGCGCCTTGGCATGGACCCAACTGGGATTGGTGCCCGCAGTATTGTTCGCGGCCTACCTGTTGGCGGACGTGCTTCCGTTCGCATCGCCGCCAGGGTCGACCCCGGTGCGCGTGCTCCACGCCCTGCACGTGTTGCGAGCTTTGGCGGTCATTCTTCCAGGCGCGGTCCTTTGGGGGATGAGCTTTCCGTTCGCGCTGGCCGCCGCCGCGTCGAGCGGGGGTGACACCGGTCGATCGAGCGGCCACGTGTACGCGGCCAATACTCTCGGCGCCATCGTCGGGGCCTTGGCCGTGAGTTTTTGGGCCGTGCCCACGTTTGGCTCGGGGTGGGCGCAGCAATGTCTGGAAATCGTGGCGGGCATTTCGGCCGCGGTGTTGTTCTATGTGCTTGGGCGGGCCCCCGATGCTGGCGCGGGGTCCGCACGAAAGGCATGGACGCCGTCGGCCGCGTGGGCGCTGGCGGCAGCGATGTTGGGGGCGGCCGTGTTACCAGGACCGTCGACGGTTTTCCTGGCCCACGGCCGCTACATCTGGTGGGTCGAGCCCGGCGATCGGTATCCCTTCGTCGCCGAAGGGGCCGCGTCCACGGTGGCGGTGCACATTGCTCCGAACGGATTCAAGAATTTCCACGTCTCGGGGCGCGTGGAGGCGACGAACAACCCAAGCGACATGCGCATGGAACGCATGTTGGGACATCTCTCGGCTTTGGCGCATCCCCATCCCGAATCGGTCTTGGTGGTGGGAATGGGGGCGGGCATCACGGCCGGGGCCTTGACCCTGTACCCAGAAATCAAACGCGTCGTGATCTGCGAGATCGAACCGCGCGTCGTCGGCGCGGCAAGCCAGTTCGCCACCGAGAATTATTCGGTCTTGAAAAATCCCAAGGTGCAGGTCGTTTTCGACGATGCGCGCCATTTCCTGGCGACGACGCGGGAGAAATTCGACATCATCACTTCGGATCCCATCCATCCCTGGGTTCGGGGCAATTCGGTTCTGTTTTCGCGCGAGTACTACGCGGTCGTGAAGTCGAAGCTGAAACCGGGTGGCATCGCCACGCAGTGGGTCCCCCTTTACGAGACCACCGAGGAGGCGATCCAGATTCAGATGAAGACCTTCATGGACGCCTTTCCGGGTGGGACCGTATGGAATTCGGCTGCCAACGGCAAGGGATACGATGTTGTCTTGCTCGGTCGGGCCGAGCCCTTGCAGATGGATCTGATGACGGTCCAGGCGCGGATCGACGCCACGCCCAAGATCGCTGACTCCATGCGCGAAGTGAAGCTTGCCTCCGCGGTCGATCTATTCGCGACTTACGGGGCCGGCGCGCCTGACATGAAGGTTTGGTTCGCCAAGACGCCGCTCAATCGGGACTTCAGCCTAAAGTTGGAATACATCTCCGGCCTGGCCCTGAACGTTAGCGCGGCCGACGAAATCTACGACCACATGGTCGCGGCCCGCACATATCCATCGAACGCGTTCACCGCGCCACCGGACATGGAAGCGGAGTTGCGACGACGGATTCTGGGCGGTGTTGCGTTTCAGAACAATCGCTGATTGGCGCGGAGATTTGCGCGCCGATCTCGCGCCGATCTGCGGCGACAATCAGGCCGGGTCATCTGCGCGCTCGGTCACCGGTCTGCCCATGTCGCACACTTCACCGTCAGCGCTGCTCGGGGGCACCTGGTTACTCAACGACGCTCACCTTCGTCGTCACAGGCGAGGTCATGCTCACAGACGGGTCGGGCGTCTGCTTTCGTCGCGAATACAGCGTCAGCGCGACGACGCCAATCGCGACCGCGAACCACAAGGTGCATGCCCGCGTGACAAACGTGGCCGCCGCAGCGGTGCCGCGTGCGATCCCGGCTCCAAACGTCGTCAGCAGCGCCAGCATTCCGGCTTCGGTGATACCAAGGCCGCCGGGAAGGAACGACAGCGCGCCGGCGACTGTCATCGACGCGTAGATGAACGTGGCTGGTTGCACGCCCAGCGCCACGCCTGGAAAACCGTGCACCACCATCCAGAAGGCCAGGCACTCCAGAAACCACGAGCCGACCGACAACGCCGTCGTGACTACCAGCGGTCCCGGACGCAGAAGCACCGCCGCCGCCGCCTGCGCCTCGCGTAACTTCGGGACGAACCGGGCCACTGGCGTCACGCGCTCGCACAGCGACAACAGGCGCGCCGATACCGACTCGCTGCCAATCACCGCCAGTGCCACGCCCACCGCCACGGCGCCCGCACCCAAAAAGCGGCGGTCCACCTCGAACGTGAACACGCCGACCAGGGCCAGCAACAACAGCGCGATCAGATCCGTGATGCGCTCCGCTATCACGATGGGCGCCGTGCGAGCCGCCGGGATACCGTGCGACTGTCGCAACAAAAGGGCCTTCACGGCCTCGCCCAGTTTCCCCGGCGTGACCGTAAGGGCGAACCCGGCCAGGAAAACCAGAACGCTGTCCTTGGCCGCGATGCGGATGTCGAGGCGCCGCAGGTAGTATTCCCAGCGCGCCCACCGCAGGCCGTAGTTACCCGCCGCCAGGGCGGCCGCCCCCGCAGCCGCTGTCCAACGAAATCGCCCGAGCGCCGCGCCGACCTCGCGGGCGTTCGCCCAGATCGAAAAGCCGACGTACACGGCCACGCCGGCGGCCACGCCCAGCAAGACACGTCCAAGTAGCCCCTTCATCGCGCGTCCTCGCGTTCAACATCCATGGGCCCACCCGAGGCGCCGACTCGCGGCACCTCGACGACGCGCGTCGGATCGCCGCCGTCACCCCGGGAGTGGCGGGCGCCTTACTCGGACGATCGGCCCTCGCGGACCTTCTCCACCCGCTTGCGCTCGTTGTGATCGAGAACGCGCTTGCGCAGGCGAATGGATTTCGGTGTCACCTCGACCAGCTCGTCCTCGTTGATGAATTCTAGAGCCGATTCCAGCGTAAACGGGCGCGGCGTGCTCAAGAACAACTTTTCGTCGGCAGCCGTGGTGCGGATGTTGGTCAATTTCTTGGCCTTCGATGGGTTCACGACCAGATCGTTGTCGCGCGAATGCAGGCCGATGATCTGGCCCCCATAGATCTTCACCCCCGGCCCCAGGAACAACTGGCCGCGTTCTTGTAGATAGAACAAACCGTACGTGTTCGATTCGCCGGGATCCTGCGCGATGAGGACGCCGTTCGGCCGTGAACGAATCGTGCCGGCGTGAGGTCCGTAGTTCTTGAAGTTGTGGTTTAGGAGGCCCGTTCCACGCGTGTCGGTCAGGAACTGCGATCGATAACCGATGAGGCCGCGCGCGGGCGCCAAGTATTCGAGGCGCATCCGGCCCTCGCCCGCGGGCGCCATCTCTTGCATGCGCCCGCCACGACGACCCAATTCTTCGATCACCGCGCCCGAGTACGCTTCGTCCAGATCGATAACGACTTCTTCGTAGGGCTCCGTTCGTTCGCCGTCGTCCCCGATCTTGAAGATGACCTGCGGCTGTGAAACCATCATCTCGTAACCTTCGCGGCGCATGGTTTCGATCAACACCGTCAGGTGTAATTCGCCACGGCCCAGCACCTCGAAGGTGTCGGGCGATTCGGTGTTGTTCACACGCAGCGCGATGTTCGATTTCACTTCCTTGAACAGGCGGTCGTGCAAATTGCGCGACGTGACGTACTTGCCTTCCGTCCCCGCGAACGGACCATTGTTCGCCATGAAGAACATCTTCACTGTGGGCTCTTCGATTTCGAGCAACGGCAGCACCACCGGGCGCTCGATCTCAGTGATGGTTTCGCCCACCGTCAGATCTTGCATGCCGGTGACGGCGCAAATGTCGCCGGCCGCCGCCTCCGCCAGCTCGAAACGCTTCAACGACTGGAAGCCCAGGATCTTCGCGACGCGAAACTCCTCCCGTGAGCCGTCCCTGTGCACGCACAGGGCCCGTTGTCCCTGCTTGATGCGGCCCGATTCGACGCGGCCGATGGCCACGTAACCCAGGTAATCGTCGTGGTCCAGCGTCGTTACGTGCATTGCCAGCGGCGCGTCGATGTTCACGGCGGGCGGGGGCGCGGTCTCGACGATCATGTCCAGCAGCGGCGACAGATCCGTGCGCGGGTCCTTCAAATCGCGCACGGCCCAGCCTTCGCGACCCGACGCGTACACGATGGGAAAGTCGAGCTGCGCGTCGGTGGCGCCCAGCGCGCAAAACAGGTCGAACGTGGCGTCGACGGCACCTTCCGGGTCGCAGCCCACGCGACCGATCTTGTTCACGACCAAGATGGGTCGCAGGCCAAGCGCGAGCGCCTTGCGGGTCACGAACCGCGTCTGTGGCATGGGACCCTCGAACGCGTCCACCAACAAGCAGACACAATCGACCATTCTCAACACGCGCTCGACCTCGCCACCGAAATCGGCGTGTCCGGGCGTGTCGACGATGTTGATGCGCGTGCCCTTCCAGGTGATGGCCGTGAACTTCGCCAAGATCGTGATGCCGCGCTCGCGTTCAAGATCGTTGGAGTCCATGGCGCAATCGGCGATGACCTCGCCAGGGCGAAAGGTGCCCGCCTGACGAAGAAATCCGTCCACCAGCGTGGTCTTGCCGTGATCGACGTGTGCGATGATGGCGATGTTACGGACGTCCTGGCGGACCGAGCGCCCGCCCAAATTGTAGGGCGATCCGGATATTTCGATTTGTGCTGCAGTACTCATGGGGTCGGCAGAGATACCGTCCCGGCGGGCCGGATGCAAGGAAAGGCCACGTGGCGGCCGTGTTACGGAACTGACGGCGGGGGCACAACCGGATGAGCCGAAGGTGGGCAATCGCACTTGCCGCAGGTCGTTTTTGGGTTTTGTTGGCGGGGCGAGAGCAGAAAAACCAGACAAATCGGTCTGTTACCGAAGGACCCACCTGACAGGGGCCAGGTTCCCCAGGGGGTTGGGGGGGCTCGATTAGTGGTTGGTTATGGTTATTTGGTTCCGACTTGTCTTATCGCCTTTTTCCATTGTATTTCAACGCGAGAGAGGTTGAGCCGTGCAAGTCTCGGCCGACACCCGGCGCGGGCCCCGATGGGGGTCTAAAGCGAGGCCTAAAGCGGCCCGCTAGTGGAAGGTGATCTCTTTCGGTCTCTGTAAAGGCAGTTTTCAAAATACCGCCGGTCAATCGCGAGGCGCTGGCTCTTGCGTGTCGGCGTTAGACCGGGCGAGCCTGGAATTCATTCAGTTCTCCGGCCGCCGCCAGGAACTCGCGACGCACGTCGGGGGGCAAGCGTTGCGCGACCGAAACCACCAGATCCGGATCTTCGCGAGCGAGACGCTCGCCCAGATCCCGCGCTCCCAAGCGTTCCAGGGTGCGTTGTGGATTGTCGCCCGGCGTGGTTGCTCCCGCCAGCGCGCGAGCTCGGACACGCAACGCCGCGTCGCCGGCGCCGCCCGCGGCGTCTGCGATCGGCCGCGCCGCCCCGAGGACGCGTTCGGACCAGGTCGCGCCGGCTCGGTCGATCGCGAGTTTCAGCATGATGTCATCGGCTCCGCGCAAAGAGACGCCCAACAGCTCCGCACCCGCCACGGCCAACTCGGCTAGAAGAGCCGGGAGTCGCAGCGTCGCGAGTTTTCGTCCCAAACGCACGACGCTCGCGCCTTTCGCGACGCGCGGCACGGGCACGATGCGGGTCATGACCGCGCGTTGAATGTCGGCCACCGCGTCGGCGGCAAGCGCGTCCGGTCCGCCGCGATCGCCTTCATCTGTCGCTGTCCGTGCGCGGCGCTGTAACACCGCCACGGCCGCCTGTTGCAGGGTGGGCGGCCCTTGCGCAGCGACTACGCGGATGGTCGACGCGGACTCGAATGTCAGCGCTTCGCACAGGATGTCCTCAGCGACATCCTCGATACCAGTGGGCAGCGGTGCCAGCGCTTCCCGCGCGAGGAGCCCGATCCATCGGACTCGCTCGGGTCGAGGCAACTCGGCGATCGCCTGCACCGCTTCGCGACAACGCGTCGCCGCGGGCTCCGCTAGGTTGGTCTCCGTCGCGCCAGGCTTGTTCTCGGCGCCGAGGAGCTGACCCAGCACGAAGCCCCGCTCCGTCGCGTCCAGATCGGCGAGAACGGAGTCGTCAGGTGCGCCGGGGTTGTTTTCCATCGGTCAGCCAGCAGCGTGATAATAATGCCTGGATGGGGCGCTTGGTGAAGAGCTTTGGACGCCTGATTCCGGCCGAGGTGCTGGACGCGCGGGCGGAGGGTGAGAGGGTCGTGAGCGCGGTCCGCGCCCAGGCGGACGAGCACTTGGCGCGCGCGCGCGTGGATGCCGACGTGATCCGGTCGGAGGCGCGCCGTTTGGGCGAGGCCGAAGGTCGCCGCGAAGCCGAGGCCACGTTCACTACGCTTCTCGTCGAGGCGCGCGCGGACGCGGAGAGGACGCGAGCGGCCGCGATGCCGGCGGCGCGCACATTGGCCATGCGCATGGCGGAAAAGATCGTCGGGCGGGCCGTCGGCATGGATCCGGCGGCGTTGGCGAACATCGCGGCCGAGGCTTTGGCAGCGGCGCGCGCGCGGTCGGGGCTCGTGTTGTTGCGGGTCCACCCTGATGATCTGACGGCCATCGTTGCGGCCAGACCCGCGCTGGCGGCAAGAATCGCGGCGGCCGTGGAATTGCGCGCGATCGCCGACCCCGCCGTGGGGCGGGGGGGCTGCGTCGTCGAGACGCCTGCGGGACGCCTCGACGCCCGGCTCGAAACGCAGCTTGCGGCGCTGGAGCAAGCCGTCTTCGGTACGGGCGCGGGCACCGGCGCGGGCGAACGAGGGGGCCATGGCTGACCCCGAACTGACGATTCTGACTCCGGTTCACGAGGCTGCGGTCGCTTCAGGTCGCGCGCCACACCTCGACAGGGACCGTACGCCGCCGCCGGAGCTGGAAGATCTCGGCGAGGCTTTGGCACGCCTCGATCAGGTGAATCCCCTGCGCGTCGTGGGACGCGTCACGGAGGTCACAGGTTTGGTCGTGCGAGCCACGGTGCCGGGCATTCGCGTGGGAGAGCTCGTGTGGATCGACGGTGGCGGCGTGCGCGTGCAGGCGGAGGTGGTCGGTTTTCGTGGAGACGAGGTCGTACTGATGCCGCTTGGTGAGGCGACCGGCATCGGGCCCGATGCGATGGTGAGTCCGACCGGGCGGCCGCTTTCGGTGCGTGTCGGGCCGGGACTGTTGGGGCGCGTGTTGGGCGGCCTGGGTGAACTCATCGACGGAGCCGGGCCGTTGGCGGGCGCCGCAATCGATTGGCCGGTCGATCGGCCGGCGCCCGATCCGCTGCGTCGCAAGCGCATCGATCGTCACCTCGCCCTGGGCGTGCGCGCGATCGACGCCTTTTTGACGGTCGGCGAAGGGCAGCGTCTGGGCCTCTTCGCCGGATCGGGTGTTGGAAAATCGACGCTGATGGGTCAGATCGCCCGCAACACGGAGGCCGAGGTCAACGTCATTTGTCTGGTGGGCGAACGCGGGCGCGAGGTTGCCGATTTCCTGGAGGAGTCGCTCGGCCCCGGCGGTCGGGCACGCTCCGTGGTGGTGTGCGCGACCAGTGATGCCCCCAGTCTGGTGCGTCTGAAGTCGACCTTCGTGGCGACCGCTATCGCCGAGTATTTTCGCGATCAGGGTCGGCGCGTCCTGTTCATGATGGACTCCGTAACCCGGTTCGCGCGCGCGCAACGTGAGGTGGGGCTGGCGGCCGGCGAGCCCCCGGCGCGGCAGGGATATCCGCCGAGCGTGTTTGCGCTGCTGCCGCGCTTACTGGAGCGAACCGGAAATAACGATCGCGGGTCCATTACCGCGCTTTACACGGTGCTTGTCGCGGGCGGCGACATGGAGGAACCCATCGCCGACGAGGTTCGCGGCATCTTGGATGGTCATATCATTTTGTCGCGCGCGTTGGCGGAGCGGAACCATTGGCCGGCAATCGATGTGCTGCCGTCGCTGTCGCGCGTGATGAGCGCCGTGGCCGATCCTGCGCACCGGGCAGCGGCGGGACGGCTGCGTGAAATCATGGCGACCTATGAACGCCAGCGTGATTTGATCTTGCTCGGCGCCTATCAGCGGGGCTCCGATCCGCGCACCGACGATGCCATCGCGCGCATCGATGCCATCAGCGGATTTCTTCGCCAATCCACGACGGAGGCGACGTCATTCGAGGAAACCGAGCGGCGGCTGGCGAACCTTCTGGCCTGACCGACGCGGCGCTGGGCTGGAACAAAGCAACGACACAAGGAGCATCCGATGTCCGAAAGCGATTGCCTCTTTTGCAACATTCGCGACGAAAAAATCCCCGCCGCCATCGTGTATCGGGACAACGACGTGCTGGCGTTCAAGGACGTCACTCCACGGGCTCCCCTGCACCTTCTGGTGATTCCGCTGCGGCACATCGCGTCCCTGACGGACGCCCGCCCCGAGGACGCGGAGCTTTTCGGGAAGTTGATGCTCGCCGGCGCGCGTCTGGCGGCCGATGCCGGGCATGGTGAAGACGGCTTTCGCGTGGTCATGAACGCCGGTCCGAACGCTGGCCAAAGCGTCTTTCACGTTCATCTGCACGTGCTCGCCGGGCGCGAGCTCGCCTGGCCACCGGGATGACTGCGCGCCCCGTGGAACCGGGATAAACCCGCGTCCTGCCCCGCCCCTCGCAAGCCGAGACTCCGTGCGCCGCCCCGGCCTGGTAAATTGGGACCACATGTCGCTCAGTCGGCGCAATCTTCGTGATGCCCACCGCATAGTGGTCAAACTGGGCACGCACGTCGTGACCACCAACGGCGTGCAGTTGGCCGTCGATCGTCTGCAAGCCTTGCTGCGAAGCGTGGTCCGTCTGCGTTCCGCTGGCCGCGAGATCGTGCTGGTGTCGAGCGGCGCGGTCGGCATGGGCATGCAGGTTCTTGGGTTGAAGGATCGGCCGCGGTCGCTCGGACTCCGGCAAGCCTGTGCCGCCGTTGGACAGGGTAACCTGATTGGATTTTACACCCAGGCGTTCGCCGCCTTCGGTATCACGGCTGCGCAGGTCTTGCTGACGCAAGAGGATCTCGGCGATCGGGATCGCGCGTTGTGCCTGCGCACGACCTTGATGCGTCTGCTGGAGCTGGGCGTGGTGCCGGTTTTGAACGAAAATGACAGCGTCAGCGTGCGTGAGCTCGTCGATCACCAGCGGGCGGAGGCGTCGTCATTCGCTCGATCTGCGCCGCCGCTGCCTGTGATGGCACCGAGCGGTACGCGTTCCGCCAGGGTTTCCTTTGCGGGCCCTCCCGTCGATGCGGTCGCGCCGCTGGTTTTCGGCGAACCGGTCTTTGGCGACAACGACGGCCTGTCCGCCCGGGTGGCCGTCAGCCTGGACGCGGATCTTCTGGTCTTGCTGACGAACGTCGATGGGCTGTTTACCGCCAACCCGGCGACCGACCCGACGGCGCGGCGGCTCGCAGAGATCTCCGTGGTCGACGAGGCGGTGATGGCACTGGCCAGCGGTGGCTCCAACGGAGGAACGGGCGGCATGGCCAGCAAGCTGGAAGCGGCGCGCCTGGCCAACGACGAGGGAACTGCCGTGTTGATCGCCAGCGGCGCGGAGCCCGAGGTTTTGGAACGCGCGCTCGCCGGCGAGGATCTCGGCACGCTGCTGACCGGAACCGAACACCGCGGCGCGCGCTGGCGGCGTATAGCCGTCGCGGCACGGCGTCAGGGAGCCCTCATTGTCAATGACGGCGCGTTGCGCGCCCTGACGGCGAAGAAGGCGTCGCTTTTGCCCATTGGGGTCGTCTCCGTCGACGGGGAATTCGAAAAAGGCGACGTCGTCGAGATCCGGGACGGCAGTGGGCGCGTTCACGGCCGCGGACTCGTCAACTACCCGGCGGATTCCTGCCGGAGACTCGTCGGTCGCCGGAGCGACGAGATCGAAGCGATACTCGGCTGGCACGGCTATGATGCGGTGATAACCAGGGACAATTTGGTCATGGGAGCGGTATGAGCGCGACGAGTCCGACACTTTCGGTCTTCACGAGAGACGCGGCGCTGGCCGCCAAAGCGGCGGGTGCGGGGCTGCGCGACGCGCCGGGTGAGACGCGCGCTGCGATCTTGGGGGATCTGGCGGCGGCGCTCGAACGCGCGGATGTTCGCGAGGCCGTGTTTGCCGCGAACGCTCGCGACATGGAACGTGCGAAGGCAGACGCCGCCCAAGGAACGCTGGCGCCTGCCCTCATCAACCGGCTGGGCATCGACGCCAAGAAGATGGTCGGCCTGTCGGACGGTCTGCGCCAGCTGGCGGCTATGATCGATCTGGTTGGTGGGGTGACGTTGCGCCGCGAGCTCGACGACGGCCTGATTTTGGAGCGTGTCACATGTCCGCTGGGTCTCATCGGCGTCGTCTTCGAGGCGCGGCCGGACGCATTGATTCAGATCGCCGGAATCGCACTGCGCACGGGAAACGCGGTCTTGTTGAAGGGAGGCCGCGAAGCGGAGGACAGCAACCGGGCCCTTACCGATGTGATTCACGATGTCCTGCGCAAGCACGGTATCGATGTGCGGGTCGCGGTGCTGCTGGAAGATCGCGCCGCCGTGGCGGCGGTTCTCGAACAGGACGGCATCGTCGATCTGATCGTGGCGCGCGGTTCGACCGAATTCGTTCACCACGTCCAGAAGTCGACGCGGATTCCGGTGATGGCCCACGCCGCCGGAATCTGTCACCTGTACCTTCACCGCGCGGCGGACCCCGCAATGGCCGCGGCTTTGGCCGTCGATTCGAAGATGACCTACCCGGCCGCGTGCAACGCTCTGGAGACGTTGCTGTGGGACGAAGGCGCGGAAACCGCCCTGGACGCGTCGGTGAAAGCGCTGGCCGCGGCCGGCGTTGAGCTTCGCGGTTGCGCCGAGACGCGGGCACGCCACCCGAGCCTGGTGCCCGCGACGGACGCGGACTGGGACACCGAGTATGGCGCAGCGATCTTGGCGATCCGCCGCGTTCGGGGTATCGACCAGGCCCTCGCGCACATCGCGACGCACGGGTCTCGTCACACCGAGTCCATCGTGACGTCCGACGACGCGGCGGCGCAGCGATTTCTGTCGGCGGTCGATGCCGCCGGCGTCTACCACAATGCGAGCACCCGATTCTCGGATGGGTATCGCTATGGTCTCGGCGCCGAGGTCGGCATCAGCACCGACAAACTGCACGCGCGTGGCCCGGTGGGGGCGGATGGACTATTGACCTATCGCTGGTTGTTGCACGGCAGCGGCCAACGAACGGCCGACTACGGGGCGGGCGGCAAGCGTTTCAAACATCGCGATCTTCCCACCTGACCGCCGGCCGGCCCGGGGCGCAGCCGCGGCGTTCGTGGGCCGAGTTTCCGGGACAATCCATCGCTCGTGGAAACATGGTCCAACGGTCCCCCAATGGTGGAGGGCGTCTTGACCATCACCCATCGAGCCCATAAGTTTCTATTTTCGAGGTAGGTTCCCGCCCGCCAGGTTCGACGGCTAACAATGGACAAATCGGATGATGAACTCTTTCCGCTGTTCTTGAAGCTGGCCGGTCGCCCGGTCGTGCTGGTGGGTGGTGGGCCCGTCGCGACGGCCAAAGCCAGGGGCCTCGCAGAGACCGGGGCGCGCGTGACTGTCGTCTCCCCGGAGGTGACACCCGAGCTGGCCGAGCTGGCGGCCGAGCGACAGTGGGCGCTCCACAGGCGGGCGTTTGACGCCACCGATCTGGTCGACGCGTGGTTGGCGATTGCCGCGGCCCCACCCGCGGTGAATGCGCAAGTCTCGACCGCTGCGGAAACACGCCGCGTGTTCGTGGTCGCTGTCGACGACCCACCGGCAGCCTCGGCTTACGGCGCCGGCATCGTTCGGCGCGCGGGTGTCACGCTGGCCGTTTCCACGGCGGGGCACGCGCCGGCGCTGGCCGGTCTGCTTCGCGAGGGACTGGAGTCGTTGTTGCCCGTCGATTTGGACGCGTGGCTCAGCGAGGCCCGGCGCCTCCGGCCGATCTGGCGAGAGGAGGGTGTTGCCCTCGCGGAGCGCAGGCCACGATTGTTGCTGGCCCTCAATCGCCTGTATGACGCAGCTTCGGAGCCGGCTCGTGGCTGAGCCACCGAAGCTCGGGCGCGTCACTCTTGTCGGAGCCGGGCCGGGAGATCCCGATCTTCTGACGATTCGCGGGGCGCGGCGCCTCGGCGAGGCCGACTTGGTTTTGTACGACGCCCTTTCGTCCGATGCGATGCGGGTATACTCGCCACGGGCCCGCTGGTTCTTTGTCGGCAAACGCGCTTGCCGGCAGTCAATCGGACAGGATGTTCTGAATCGCTTGATGATCAAGGAGGCGCGTCGCGGTCACTTCGTCGTTCGCCTCAAGTGCGGCGATCCGTTCGTCTTTGGCCGCGGTGGTGAAGAGTTGTGGGCGCTGGCGGAAGCGGGCATTCCCTGCGAGGTGGTTCCCGGCGTGTCGTCGTCGGTGGCGGGGCCCGCGCTGGCCGGAATTCCGGTGACCCATCGGGGTGTCGCGTCAGCATTCGCGGTGGTGGCTGGCCACCATCAGGCCGTCTACCGTCCATTGTTGGCGGCGTTGCCGACAGAGGGCATGACCATCGTGGTCTTGATGGGCCTGGCGCAACGGGCCGCGATCGCCACGACGTTGCAGGATTGCGGATGGAACGCGAACACCCCGGCGGCGATTGTGATCGGCGCGGCGACCGCCGCCGCCTGGCGTTGGACCGGAACGCTCGGCGAATTGGGGGCGGCCGAGGTTCCGAATCGGGGATCCGAAGGCTCGGGGACCGGCGCGCCTGGGCTGCTGGTGATCGGCCAGGTCGTTGCCGTTGCCGGCGAGATCGAACGTTTGCGGAATTCGCGCGACGACGCGGCACCCGTCGAACGACATCGCGGCGGTCGCTGACCGGGCCGGGGACGCCATGAGCCTGACGATCAGGGGTCTCACGAAACGCTTCACGGCCCGCGGTACGCCTGCGGTTTCCGACGTGAGTTTCGTCGCCCCAACGGGCGGGATCACGACGCTGCTCGGTCCGTCGGGTTCGGGCAAATCCACCGTCCTGCGCGTGATCGCGGGGCTGGAGTTGCCGGATGATGGTCAGGTGCTGTTTGGCGATCGCGATTTCACGCGTATCCCGGTGCAATCCCGGGGCGTCGGATTCGTCTTCCAGAGCTATGCGCTGTTCAAACACATGACCGTTCGGGAGAACATCGGCTTCGCATTGCGCATTCGGAAGGTGGATCGCAAAGCCACCAACGCGAAGGTCGATGATCTCCTGTCGATGGTTCAGCTGGAAGGTTACGGGGATCGCTTTCCGACGCAGTTGTCCGGCGGGCAACGACAACGCGTGGCCTTCGCGCGCGCGTTGGCGATCGAGCCCCAGGTGTTGCTGCTGGACGAACCCTTCGGGGCCCTCGATTCCCAGGTGCGCGTCGAGTTGCGGGCCTGGTTGCGGCGCTTTCACGACGAACGCCACGTCACGACGATCCTGGTGACGCACGATCAAGAAGAAGCGATGGAGGTCTCCGATCACGTCGTCGTCATGTCGGATGGGCGCGTGGCCCAGGCGGGTCGCCCGCAAGACGTCTACGATCGACCGGCGACGCCTTTCGTCGCGTCGTTCGTGGGCGGCGCTAACTTGTTGTCGGGGACCATTCAGGACGGGCGAGCATCGGTGGGGTCATTCGCCGTTCATGTGCCTGGGGGCGCGACACCGCGCGACGGCGCGACCGTTCAGGCCTTCGTGCGGCCGCATGACGTGAAGCTGACCAAGGCCCATCCGGACCGAATCGCGGACGGAGCGACGTTGGAGACGGCACCGGACGTATCGATCGCGCGCGTCGAACGTCTGGCCTGGCTCGGCGGCCATGTGAAGTTACAGTTGAAGCTGGCCGACGGCGCGTCGATGACCGTCGAGATGCAGCGGAACGAGATCGAGGCGCTGGGGATTGGCGAGGGCGATATGGTGATGGCCGACCTGCGGCAGGCCAAAGTCTTCGTCGAGGACTACAGCATATGACGTGTGGTCGGCCGCGCGGACAGCCGAGCGCCGCGAGGAACGCTCGCGGGTCAGCCCGCCTCAGGATTGCAGTAGGCCGCCCGCCAGTAGGCCGAAGATCGTCAGGCCGAGCGCGATCCGGTAGCCGACGAACGGGAACATGGTGCGCGTGCGTAGGAATCGCAGCAACCAAGCGATGCTGGCGTATCCGGTGGCCGCCGCTGCCAGCAGGCCGACCGCCATGGGCAACGCGCCGACGTCGGAGTGCAGCAGATGCTTCATCTCGAAAACCGCGGCGCCTGCAACCGCGGGAATCGACAGCAGGAATGAGAACCGCGCGGCGGCGTCGCGGCGCAGTCCGATCGCCATCGCGGCCAGAATGGTGATGCCGGAGCGAGACACGCCCGGGATGAGCGCCAGTGCCTGTGCGCCACCGATGATCAGGACGTCGGTCCAGGTGATGTCCTCGAACGCGCGTTGATGGCGCGCCAGCCGCTCGACGATCGCCAGCGCGATGGCGACGACAATCAGGGCTGCCGCGATGACGGGAAGCGCGCGCAGCCCGCCGCGGATCGCGCTCTTGAACAGGACACCCACGATGACCACGGGCAGCGTTCCGACGACGAGGTACGCGGCTTCTCGTGCCTGGGGATCTCGTCGCCGCGCGGGATTCGTGAGCGCGGCCATCGCGCCGCGCGCGATCCCCGCCAAGTCGGACGCAAAGAATGCGAGCACCGCCGCCAGCGTGCCCAGTTGCAGGACGGCGGTGAAGGCCGCGCCGGGATCCGTCCATCCCAAGACCGCTGGCACGATACGCAGGTGGGCCGTCGACGAGACGGGAAGGAACTCGGTCACGCCTTGAACGACGCCCAGCACGGCGGCTTGAAGGATGGTCACACGGCGGATCTAACGCACCCTACGTCCGCCACCAAATCCATCAGCACCGGCACGACGTTTTCGTCGTTCGCGTTGTCGCATCCGATGGATGCGAGGTTCCATCAAGCGTCAGCGCCTCGGAGGGGCGTCGTCCCCGGGTGTTCCTGACGTCGCTGGCGAATCGGCCACCCACAGCACCTCCCCGGCGACGACACGGTGACGGGCATTGCCCGGTTCGTCGATCAACAGCGCTCCGTCGGCCGCCACGCCCGCCATGAGACCCGTGATCACTCGACCGTTGACGTGCGCGCGACAAGATCGGCCGAGATCCGCGTGCGACTCCCACAACCGGATCGCCGCGGTCGCGCCGGCGCTCTGAAACTGTTCGTAGGCGTTTTCCAGCGCGGCAAGAACGCGCGCCAGGACATCGGCCCGCGAAAATGTCGCGCCACTCGCCAAGCGCAACGACGTCGCCTTATCGGCTAGGCCTGCTGGGAAAACGGCGGTGTTCACATTCAACCCGATGCCCACGACGACGTGTCCGACGCGATCACCTTCGGTCGTCGCCTCGGTCAGAATCCCGGCGATCTTCCGCTGTCGTCCGTCGGGGCTCTTCAGCAACAGGTCGTTGGGCCACTTG
The DNA here is from genome assembly GCA_017881245.1 of Pseudomonadota bacterium. Lineage (GTDB taxonomy): Bacteria > Myxococcota_A > Polyangia > Fen-1088 > Fen-1088 > FEN-1088. The sequence continues at coordinate 1,593 of JADGRC010000058.1, read as the reverse complement.
ACCCGCACGTCGAAGCCCAGGGCGCCGATCGCTTGCGCGAGCGCTCCGCCCACCAGCAGCGTCAGCGGCGGAATCTCCATTGCGGGCCGCTGTGGTCGCAGCAGCACCGACGCATGAACATTGGTGGCCCCGGGTGAATGCCACGATCGTCCCTGGCGTCCCCGCCCTCCCGTCTGTTCGTCCGCCGTGATCAGTAATCCCTCGGCGGCTCCAGCCCGTGCCTCGGCGGCCGCCAGATCATTAGTCGACACACAACTTGCGACGTGAATGTGCCGTCGGCCGAGCCAACGCGTGCCGACGTGCGCCGCCAGCACGTCCACGTCCAGCACATCGAGCTCCAAGATCGCCGACGGTTCTCTCACGCCGCCCGAACTTCAGCGCTCGGCGGCGCCCATGCGTCCAGCCACGACGGGCCGCACTTCCATGGACAGATCGACCGCCCGCGCCGAATGCGTCAACGAACCTATCGAGATGATATCGACACCGCTCTTGGCCAGCTCGTGCATGCGATCCAGCGTGACTCCGCCCGAGATCTCGACCAACGTGCGGGGCGCGCGCTCGCGCACCCGCTTGACCGCTTCGCCGACGTCGCGTGTGGCGAAATTGTCCAGCAGGACGGCCTCGGCGCCGGCCTCCAGCGCTTCATCGAGCTCGCTCATCGATTCGACCTCGACCTCGATGCGCAGGCTGTGCGTGGCATTGGCGCGCGCGCGGCGAACGGCCTCGCGCACGGATCCCACCAGTGCGACGTGGTTGTCCTTGATCAAGATCCCCGACGACAGATCCGCGCGGTGGTTGTGCCCACCGCCCACCCGCACCGCGTACTTTTCCAAGGCGCGCAAGCCCGGCGTGGTCTTGCGCGTGTCCGTGACCCGCACCTTCGCGCCCTCCGCGGCCGCAACGAACGTCTGGGTCAACGTCGCCACTCCGGACAGGTGTTGCATGAAATTCAGGGCGACGCGTTCCCCCGCCAGTAGCGCCTGCGCCGGTCCGCGAACCGTTGCAACCAACGTCCCGGGGGTCACGGGATCGCCGTCGGCCACGCGCGTGCGCAGTCGCGTTCGCCAATCGAACCGCGTGAAGACCGCCTCGGCGATGCCCAGCCCGCAGACCACCAATCGCTCGCGCGCGATGATGTCTGCCTCCGCTTCCTGTCCCTCGTCGATCACGGAGGCGGAAGTCACGTCGCCCCGTCCAGCGTCCTCCTCCAGGGCCAGGTCCAAGAGGCGTTGAACGGCAGGGGTGTACCAGGGGGCCTGGAATACGCTCACGCGGCTACCTCCATCCAATTCTCGACCGTCCAGCCGCGTTGCCGGGCGGCGCGGCGCAATCGCGGATCAGGATTGACGATTACGCGGTGGCCGACCCGTTCCAGCATCGGCAAGTCGCTGTACGAATCCGTGTAGAACCAGCTCTCGCCAAGATCGACGTCGCGCTGCCGTCCCATGGCCTCGGCCCAATGGACCTTACCGGCGCCGAAGCATGCCGGCGTGATGACGCGGCCGGTGAACCGCCCTCCTTCCACCTCCAGTTGAGTGGAAATGACCTCGTCGATGCCCAGCGTCCGCGCAATCGGGCGGGTCACGTAAGTGG
>JADGRC010000439.1 GCA_017881245.1 Pseudomonadota bacterium | reverse complement strand
TTCGACTTACGATAAGCGGGCGACGGGGTGTCGAGCCGCAGGCGAGCGAGCCCGCACAGCGGGCGCCGCTCCACCCGCGACGCCTCAGGTGCCCCGGTGGATCGGCGCGGCGCGCGACGGTCTCGCCAGCGGCGCGTGGCGCAAGTCGTCGACCGACCGCGAGCACCGCGCCCCACGTCGCTCCCTGAGGTTCCTGAAGGTCGCCCCGCGTGCCCCGGCGCACTGGTCGGGGTGGGTCGGTGCGTGCGGCGGTGCCGAATCGGTCCGCAGCCACGGCGCGATGACCCGCGACGCCGGCAGACGGGCGCACCACCCCACCCGGACCGCACGCGAAGTCGTGGCGCGGCGTGCAGCGACGCGCCATGCTTCCACGGCCCCGATTGAATTTCCTACTATCCATATCGAGGAGAGATCTTTAGAACACCGCCTTGGCGGGCAGCTGCGGCTCAGCCACGTACTTCACCGGAATCTCGCCGGAGAGCGCGCGCAGCCAGGCATGAATGTCCTGAACCTGCGTTCCGGTAAGGGCCACGCCCAACTGGTAGCGGGCCATCATCACGATCGCCGAATCGAGCGAGCCCACCGATCCGTCGCTGAAATAGGGACCGGTCTTCTCGACGTTGCGCAGGGCGGGCACCTTGAACACGTACCGATCGCCGGGCGCCTTGGTTACCGCGATCCGTCCGCTGTCGGCGGTAGCCGGCCATGGGTGCACCAGACCCGCCTTCTGGAACAGTTGGCCGCCCACGTACGTGCCCGTGTGGCACGCCGGGCACCCCGCGGCGATGAACGTCCTAGCGCCGCGCTTCTCCCGCACCGTGAGCGCCGCAGTATCGCCCTTGAGGTACGCGTCCCAGCGACTCGGCGTCACCAGGCCGCGCTCGAACGCCCCGATGGCGCGCCCCACGTGGTCGTAGCTGATCGGATTGGACTCGCCCGGGAACGCGGCCGCGAAGGCGGCACGATACTTCGCGGACGTCTTGAGGTGTTCCAGCACCGCGGCCGTGTCCGGCATTCCCATCTCGGCCGGATTGAGGATCGGACCCTTGGCCTGCTCCTCGACGTTGGCGGCGCGGCCATCCCAGAACTGCGCCACCTGTCCCGCCGCATTGTACACGGTGTTCGCGTTGCGCGAGCCTTCCTGTCCCTTGTGGCCGAAGCTCACACGCCGTCCGTCGGCGCCGTAACCATTGAGCGCGTGGCAGGAATTGCACGACACGTCGTGCCCCTCGGACAACAGCGTCTCGTAGTATAGCGTCCGGCCGAGCGCGATTTCGGCGTCGCTCGGCGTGTGGCCGGGCGCGTCCATCCGCGCCGGCAGCGGCGCGAACATCGCCAATTCGGTGGGCATGAGTTGCGCGTCCTGTACCGCGGGAACCAGGCGGCCTTCAGTCGCCGCCTTGCCCGCCGGTCCGGATTCCTGGCGGGTTCCGCAGGCCGTCGCCACAAGGAGTGTGGCGCCGAGAGCGGTAAGTTGTATCGTACGCATACCAGCCTCCCTGAGCTGTGATCATGCCGTCGATGGTACATGGTAGACGGACCCGGACCGGCGCACAGTCGGGCGAATCACTACGCCGATGTCAGGGGACTGCCGCCCGTGGAGGGTGTCTCCTGGATAAGAGAGGACCGTCGTCGCGAGATTCAGACAATCACGAGAATGGTTTCGTCGCATCGTAGCGATGGATGGGCCGAACGGCTAATTCAAAAACCAGAGGAAAAAACGCTGGGAGCAGCTGATCGCGAATAAAAACGGCCGCCTTGCTTCTGCTCTGTCCAACTGACCCGATCCATCGCGTCGCTCTCACGATCGCGGCCACCCTCTTTCGTCGCGCCTGCCCGAAAAGCTGGAAAGCCCGCTCAACCTCGCCGGTCTTTTGCAGCGCCAGAGAAAGAACCAACGAATCTTCAAGCGCAAGGCAGCAGCCTTGTCCAACGTTCGGGGTAAGCGGATGAGCGGCATCGCCGATGATCGTTACACGATGTTTGAACCACGGTCCCCGAAGACCAAGATCGGCTGCGCCGTTCTTCAAGATGTCACGCGGTGGAGTCGCCCGGATGATCTCCGGGATTGGACTCGGCCACCCAGTGAAGAGGCTCAGGAGTTCGAGCTTGCGGTTGTCAGCTGAATTCTCCTGAGTGTTGCCCCTCGTGTCGGTTGCATACCAACAGAGGGCATTCTTTCCGATTGGAAGAATTCCGAAACGCCGACCGCTTCCCCAGATTTCCTGAATTCTGTTTGATGAGTCGTCACCGAGATCACACTCAACGACTCCGCGCCATATCGAATACCCACGATAGACGGGCTCTTGCGTCACGCCGGTGACGTAAGATCTTACCAGCGACCTTGCGCCGTCCGCCCCGATGACCGCGTCAAAAGTTCTGGCGTCTTGCGCCGCAAATTCAACGGCAACTTTCGCTCCTGCCGTCGTTATCCTGGTACAATTGTGAGCCACGCAAATCGACTGTTCCGAAACTTGGGCATGCAATATCGCCAGGAGTTCGGGCCGTCGCATGCAGATCACCGGTGTCTCTTCCTGGTCGATTCGGATTTGAAGCAAACTCTTGCGCTGAAGATTCACCAATTCAAGAGAGGACAGCGGCAGGCTCTTTAAGAGACACGTTTGCAGCAGACCCATTTGCGCCAGAACTCGCGTGGCATTGGGCCAGAGACTCACGCCGGCGCCGCTTTCACGGATCTCCGACGCCCGTTCAAAAACCTCGACCTCTATTCCTATCCTGGAGAGACAAATCGCCGCAGAGAGACCGCCGATCCCACCGCCAACAATACCGATTCTCATGAGGTGCGCCTCGATGCAAACCGCGGTCGACAGCGAGAGGCAGCGGGGCCGCGGCAACATCGCGTAGTGACGGAAACGTGCGCAGAGCTTCTTTAGCGCACTGCTTCGCCGACGGCTTCGTCCGCCACATCGGCATCCGCGATGGCTTTGGTCGCGTGAATCCGCCCGTCGATGTGGTTCGGCGGCGCGTAGATGGTATAGATCTTGAGCGAATCAGATCCAGTGTTGATGAAATTGTGTTTGACGCCCGGTGTGACAACGACCACATCACCTTGGCCGACGGTTGTTTCCGCTCCGTTCAAGATCGCTTTACCAGTGCCCGAGTGGAAAAACAGTGTCTGTTCGACATGCGCGTGGGTTTCTTCGCCCACTTCTCCACCGGGCGGAATATCCATGACCACAAGCTGGCTTCTGGCGCCGGTGAACAGGACGGTGCGAAAATTACCGTTCTTCGTCGTCTTCGTGATGATGTTGCATTGGTATGGCATAGGAAATACAAAGTACTCGTTTCCTCAACGGATGTGCAAGCGGTCCCGTCACCTCTTTGGGAACATCGCGCCGATCCGTCCGCCGATCAACGAAACGATCGCGAGCAGACCGAAGACGCCGAACACCGAGGGGCCGACGGTCGCCAGTGCGGTCACGCCGAGGCGACGACTGGGGTACTCACCGAGCGAATCCTCGCGCTCGCAGCCAGGTCTGGAGCAGCGTTGACCACGCGCCGAGGACGGGATCGTCCGCCGCGAGGCCGATGCCGTGCGGGCCATGCTCAAACACGGGCAACTCGTACGGAACGTGCGCCGCCCGGAGTGCGGCGGCGAAGCGAAGGCTGTTCGCCACCGGAACGATGGGTTCGTCAGCAGCGTATTGTCTCTACCGCCGACGCCTGCTCGGCGAGATCGTCCGTGTCGCCGCGCGCACCCTCACCGGCGCGATCCGCACGCGGACGGGTGAGCAGGACGTCCGGTCGGCATCGTCGCCTGCCTGCAGATTCACGGCTCGCGCGCCAACTGGCACCCGCACCTGCACCTCCTTATCACTGACGGGGGCTTCCGCCCCGACGGGACGTTCGTGTTGTGGCCGGCGCACGACACCGCGCGGTTGACTGAGGCGTTCCGCCGCGCCGTGCTGCGGCGGTTCGTGCGCTTGGACCTCTTCGACGAGGACCAGGCCGTCGGGATGCCGGCGTGGCCGCACTCGGGGTTCCACGTGCATACGGCGGTGTGGGCCCCCGAGAACGATCGGGCGTTCGCGACCCGTCTCGCGCGCTACTGCGCGCGCAACCCGGTCGCGCTGGAGCGGCTGACGTACGACCGGACCGCGAAGGCCGTGACCTCCCGGTCCGACAAGTCCGAGGGCCCGACCGTTGGGACCGAGACCGCCGACCCGCTGAAGTTTCTCGCGCGAGTGAGGCACCATCGGTGCCTCAATAACAAACCGGCCACCGTCATTCGATGGCCGTTCGCGTTACAGATCAAGCACTTACATCGTAAGCGGGCGACGGGGTTCGAACCCGCGACCCTCAGCTTGGGAAACTGCCCGGTGAGCGCCCACGAGCGCCAGCAAGCGGTGATTTGAGCGTTCATCGCTCGTGGGCGCTTACCAGCACTCGTGGGAGGTGCACTACTTTCTGCACTACCTGCGACCGGGAGGAGGTGGTCGCCCCTACCCACCCGCCCCTTTTGCAGC
>JADGRC010000438.1 GCA_017881245.1 Pseudomonadota bacterium | reverse complement strand
CGCCGCGTGGGCCTTCGCGGTGGCGGCATCGACCTTCGCTTCCTGCGCCTGCGCCGCGGGCAGGTAGCGGTCGGCGAATCCCTCGAACAGTGTCTGGCGCAGGCTTTGGCCCAGGCCATCCTTGCCCCTTGCATTCGTCGACACGTAGAGCCCGATGTTGTCGTCCATGAACAACAGCAGGTCGCTGTGGAAGGCTACCGTGTCGCCGCCGTGGGCGATCACGCGATGGCCGTTGATGTTCTGCTCGTAGAACCCCAACGCGATGCCGTTCAGGTACGGATAGCTGTGGGTGATCTCCGTGTGCATCCGCAAGGCGGTTTCGGGCTTCAGTATCTGCTTGTCGCCATAGCGTCCGTTCTGCAGGTGCGCGATCATGAACTTGCCCATGTCCTCGCCGGTGGACGCGAGGCTTCCCGCGGGCGCGACCGAGACGATTTCATATCCCTTCAACGGCTCTTCCGCGGTCATGTAGCCCAGCGACATGTTGGCCGCCAGGCTCTTCGGCAGCGGTTGGCGAAAGGACGAGCTGCGCATCTCGAGGGGAGCGAAAATGTTCTTCTCGACGTAGTCGTCGAAGCTCTGCCCCGAGGTGCGCTCGACGACATAGCCCGCGATGGCCGTCGCATAGTTCGAGTAGGCGGGCGTGGTGCCGGGATCGAACATGCGCGGCGGGATGTAATCCTTGAGCACTCCTCCGAGCGACGGCGTGGCATCCGTGTAGGTGATGAGGTCCTTGGCGGTCTCCTCGAAGCCCGCGAGGTGCTTCATGATCTGGCGCATGGTGACCGGCTGGCCGTTGCGCGGCGGAACCTTGAAGTCGAGATAGGTGTTCACGTCGGCATCGAGGTCGATCTTGCCCGCTTCGACCTGTTGCATGACCGCGGTCCAGGTAAAGAGCTTCGATATCGATCCCGGCCTGAACAGGGTCTTGGCGGCATCGACCGGAATCCGCTTTTCGAAATCCGCGAAGCCATACCCCTTCTCGAACAGGATCTGGCCATCCTTGACGACGACCACGACCGCGCCGGGAACCTGCCCGGTCTTGAGCGCGGCTGGGATGAGGCCCGCCAGGTAGGCTTCCACGTCGGCCGCGGTGAGCGCGTGGCCCGCATCGCTCGGCGCGGCGAGCGCGACGCCCGCCACGAGAGCGCAAAGCGCGGAGGCGAATGCGGCCATCGATTTCAGGATTGTCCTGTTCACGGGATTTCCTCGCGGTTAGAAGCGCTTGTCGACCACCAACGCGATGGTGCGGGGCTGGATCACGCCCGCAATGCCGCCGAGATTGGGCGCTCCGGAGTTGTTGTAGCTCGTCATGCCGCGCGAGTCGGTCGCGTTCTTGACCAGGAGCTGCAGCGTATAGCCATCCCAGACAACGCCCGCGCGAAGATTCAGCGTGTTGTAGCTCGGCAGGAGGGTATGCGGGTTGACGAAGTCCTGGGTCGAGAAGTCGGTATATCGCTCGCCGACATAGCTGTAGGTTGTGCCGGCGAAAGCTCTCACGTTGCTTGCGGCCTGCCAGGTGTATTCGCCGTCCAGCGAATGGCTCCACTTCGGCGTGGACGGCAATTGGTCGCCGCTGACGCCGCCGATTCCCGGCGCGTCGCTCTTCAGCTTCGCGTCGATGTACGCCCCGACCCAGCTGAATTTCAAGTTCCGGGTCGGCGCGTATCCCAGGGACCACTCGAATCCCTTGCTGTTGGCCTTCCCGGCGTTGGCGTTGATGCCGGTGCTGTTGATGACGACCAGGACCTGCATATCGGTCCAATCGATGTTGAAGGCCGCCACGTCCAGCGACAATTTGTTGTCGAGCAGATTCGTGCGCACGCCGATTTCGGTATTGAGCGTGCTGTCGGAGTTGTAGAAGCGCGGCACGTCGCCGGGCGTGCCGATCGGCACCAGGTTGGGACCGCCGGGGCGAAAGCCGCTGGCGACGCGGGCGTACACCATGGTGTCCGGGCCGAGCTTCCAGCGCGGCGCGATCGAATATGTCGACGTGGATTCCGAGGATGGCGTCGAGTAGTCATCCCCCGCGCCCGTCAGGATCCCGGGACCCAGGGTCGTCCGGCCCACTTGCTTGTTGCGCGAAAACCGGCCGCCAGCGCTGAGATCGAATACCGGCGTGAAGTGGTATGTCGCATTGGCGAATCCCGCCAGCTCCTTGTAGGTCGCGGCGATATGGGTGTTGCCTGCCGGTATGTCCAGGATCGCTTGCGTGGGCTGGTCGAAGAGGAAGAAGTCCTGCGTGAGGTCGGTCTCTTCGCGCGCGTAGAAAGCGCCGAGCTGCCACTCGAAGGGCCTCGGCGATACCGATGCGAGACGCAGCTCCTGCGTGTATTTCTTCAGGTTGATGTCCGCCGCCCTGAAGAGGCCCGTGGGAAATCCGGTGACGGCCGCGGAAATGAAAGACCCGACGTCGGTGGCCGGCGCGATCAAGACACTGGAATTGTCGTCGCGCGTGTACTGGCGCGTCCTCGAATACCCGGAGACGGAAGTCACGGTCGCCCAATCCACATCCCACCCCATGGTCAGGTCGACGGTCGACAGCTTCCCCTTGATGGTGGTCGGGTAATAGGTGCTGGCCGACAGGTCGCCATGCAGCGGATCGAAACGATTGGACGGCGGGTTTTCGGGAGTCAGCGCCGACCCCACGACATCCATCGAAGGAGTGCCGCTGGTATCGATATCCTGCGTGGATGCGGTCAGGCGCGCGGAAAAATTGCTGCCGGGATGGAACAGGAAAGACGCACGGCCGCCCGTCTTCTTTCCGCCATTGACGTTCTTCAAGTTCAATTGCGGGTTGTCGATGAAACCCGGTATGCCGACGTCGTAAGCGCTCAGGCGAAAGGCCACGTAGTCGTTCAGCGGCGCGTTGATCATCGCCCTGATCGATCCGACGGTCTCGCCGCTCGCGACGCCCTCGCCCCCGGCCTGCACCGCTCCGGAGAATCCCTGGAAGCTCGGGGCGTTCGTCACGAACTTGAGGAGGCCGCCTTCCGCGCTGGCTCCGTACTCCGTTCCTTGCGGCCCCCGCAGGACTTCAATGCGCTGCAGGTCCCAGGTATCGTAGTTCGAGGTGACGACCGCACCATTTGCGAGAGCGTTGCTGGAGCCCAGCGGCAATTCGTCGAAGTAGATTGCCGTGGTGGACCCCACTCCCCCTGAGCTGAGGCCCCGCAGCGTGAGGCGCGTGGAAGTCGGCCCGTTCGAGTCCAGGATCAGCCCGGGAACGAGCCTCGCGTAGTCGTCGAAGGATCGAGCCTGCAAACGGTCCAGCGTCTTTTCGCCGATCGCGGTCACCGCGACGTTCACGTCCTCGATATTTTCGCTGCGTTTCGTCGCCGTGACGACGATCCGTTCCACCTCCCGCGCGGAGGAAGGCGACGCGGCCTGCGACTTGTCCGGCTCTTCGGCGGCAATGAGGGCGTTCGACATCGATGCAGTGAACAGGCCCGCGATCGCGGTGCAAAGCAAGCGCACTTTCATGAAATGCCTCCCCCTCATTTGCCGAGGCGCCCATCATATATCGACGTATTCCTGATTGGAAAGTATTTTCCCAAATAGAGAAAATAATCCTAAAATGAGAGTTAGTTACCCGGGTTTCCCTAGATATGGGACAAAACCCGGTTCCAGGACCTAGAATGAGAGCTCGGAGGTAGACCGGTGGACCATTTCCTGCCCGACCGCAGCAAGGCAAAGCCGGGGGCGATTCTCAAGGCCCTGCGCAAGCAGAAGCATTGGACGCTGTCCGATGTGAGCAAGCGCACGGGACTGCCCGTGTCGACGCTTTCAAAGCTGGAGAACGACAAGGGGTCGTTGACCTACGACACGCTCTTGCGCCTGTGCGATGGCCTCAAGATCGACATCTCGGTCTTCTTCAACGCGGCCAATTCGGATCAGCTCCCGGAAGGCGTCACCGGACGCCGCAGCATCACGCGCGCGGGCGAAGGCAAATCGATCGACACGGTCAACTACAACTATTCGTACCTGACTTCCGATTTCCTGAATAAACGCATGATCCCGATGATTGGGGAGATCCACGCGCGGAGCCTCGAGACTTTCGGCAGCCTCATCACCCATCCCGGCGAAGAGTATGCGTTCGTGCTCGAAGGCACCGTCGATCTTCATACGAGCCTTTACGCGCCCCTGCGGCTGGAGCGCGGCGACTCGGTCTATTTCGATAGCACAATGGGCCATGCGTATATCAACGCAGGGGATGGCGTATGCCGCATCCTCTCGGTTTGCACCGCCAGCGAATCCCAGCTCCGGGATGCGAACCACCACCAGCACATCATTGCGGATCTGCCCGCGACAAGTGCGAGTGTTCAATAAGTGAAGGTCTCCCTCTCCCAAGGGAGAGGGCCGGGGAGAGGGTAACTACTTAGCCTTACACCCGAACCTGGTCACCCGAAGCGCCCCGAACACCGCCACGCCCTTGCCGCTGTCGTCCGCGGCGCCGACGGCGGTGCCATCCTCCCTGGCGCTCGCGATGTGGGCGTTGCAGTGGACGTCGATGGCGATCTTGCCCGCCACCGTCACGTTGGAGCGGAAGCAATACCATCCGTTGGGATTCGAGAGGCGAAGCGTGCTCTTGCCCATCACATTGACTGCGGGCCGCACGTAGATAAGTGCGGGCTTGTCGGTGGGCGCGTCGTTGCCCGACTGGCCGTTGCCGATCCCGAACACCTTGACGCCGGTCCCGACCACGCTATCGGCGGCCTTGCCTTTCTTGAATGGCGCGGACTTGCCCCACGACGCGATGCAGGCGTCAAGGACGGCCTGGTCGTGGTCAGTGGCGAATGCCGT
>JADGRC010000057.1 GCA_017881245.1 Pseudomonadota bacterium | reverse complement strand
TTTTGTGCCCGCAACACAGATGAGAGGAGAGTAAAAACGTATGTACACGCCGACACCCGGTGACGTTCATGTCAATACGCCGCTGACGCAGATCAGCATCGCGTATCTTCAGGACCAGGACCAGTTCGTTGCAGCACAGGTCTGCCCGGTTATCCCGGTCAGCAAGCAGAGCGACCGGTACTATGTCTACAATCGCGGCGACTTTTTCCGCGACCAGATGCAGAAGCGCGCGCCCGGAACTCCGGCCGTAAGCTCCGGCTACCGGCTCGACAACACGCCGACCTACTTCGCGGACGTGTGGGCCGAAGCCAAACCGATTCCCGACCAGTTGCGCGGCAACGCAGACGCCGTGCTCAACATCGACCGCGACGCGACGGAATTCCTGTCGCAGCAGGCGTTGATCCGGCGCGAGAAGATTTTCGCGGCCAACCTGTTCACGACCGGCAAGTGGAACACCGACATGACCGGCGTCGCCGCAGGCCCGCTCGCCACCCAGTTTCTCCAGTGGAACGATCCCGCATCGAACCCCATCGAGGACATTCGCTCCGGTAAGCTCGTCATCAAGCAGGCCACCGGCTATCCCGCCAACACGCTGGTCATCTCCGAACCGGTGTGGCTCAAACTCGTGGACCATCCCGATCTGGTGGACCGCGTGAAGTACGGCCAGACCAACGGCGGTCCCGCGCGGATCACCCGCGAGGCTCTGGCGGCGATCCTTGAGATCGACCGCATCCTCGTGATGGGGTCCATCGAGAACACCGCCGGTGAGGGTGTCACCGCAGCGCACTCCTTCATCGGTGCCAAGAGCGCCTTGCTCTGCAACGTGGCCGCGAATCCGGGCTTGCTCACGCCGTCTGCTGCGTACACCTTCGGGTGGACCGGCTACTTGGGCGCTGGCAACGAGGGTAACCGTGTGAAGCGGTATCGCTGGGAGATCATCTCGTCCGACATCGTGGAGATCGAGATGGCCTTCGACATCAAACTGGTGGCGCCCGAACTCGGGTACTTCTTCACCACGGCGATTGCGTAAGGCAGGAGGCTCCGATGGCTTACCGTTCACTGCCGAGGTTCGATCCTTCGGCCACGTTCCTCGCGACTGCGCGCATGCCGGTATTCAACGGCGTCCTGTTCAAGCCGGGGGAGGCGATGCCGTCTCCTCCGGACGCGCCGGGACCGCGCCGGTTGTACTTGCAGCGCATGCGCCAGTTGTTCGAAACGCGGAAGGTCGAGCAGGTCGAGCCTTCCGCAAATCCCCAAACCAAGAATCGGAAGGAGAAACCCCATGGGCGCGCAAAAGTTTAAGGGCAAGGTCGTCGTACCTCTGCTGAATCAGGGCGGCGCGGACTTCAAGTTCGCGGACGTCCTCGTGGCGAACGCCGAAATCAAGGCCGTTCGCGCCACGCCGAAGACGCTTGTACCGGCGCCTGGCGTTGGCAAGGTGCTGGAGTTCGTGTCGGCGGTCCTGCAACTCAAGGCTGGCGCGAACGTCCTGGTGGAGGCCACGGCCAACCTCGCGATCAAATACCAGAACGGGGCGGGCGTTCAGGTGTCGCAGACCATCGAGACGACCGGCTTCATCGATCAGGCTGCGGATCAGGTGACGTACGGCCTGGTGAAACTCGATCCGATCACCGCGCGGACGGGGTGCGAGAACCAGCCGCTCGTGCTGCACAACCTGGGCGCGGGCGAGTTCACCGGCAACGCAGCCAACGACGCTGTGCTGCGCGTGAAGGTCTCGTATCGGGTCCACATCCTGAGCTAATCCAATGGCAGATCCATTTGCCGCGCTCAACAAGGCGTGCGTCAAGACGTTCGGGACGGCGGTGTCCTACCAGCAGGGCACCGACGCGCCGTTCGCCGTTATGGGCGTCGTGATGAAGGACTCCGATGAGGAGCGTCATCGCGAGGGCCTGTACGCACGTCTGTTCGTTGGCCTGGCAGACTTCACCACCCACCCGGAGCACGGGGACGTGGTGGGCCTTGACGGCGTGACGTACACGGTATTCGAAGTGAACGTCGACTCGATGGGCGGCATCGTGCTGTCCATGCGCGCGGCGGCGTGAGGCTCCTATGGCTTCGGTCAGGATCTACCAGAAGAAAGAGGCGCGCCTCGCCCGGCTCAACATCAAGCAGGCGCAGATGTTCAAGATCGGCAACGTCGGACTGGCGTCCGTCAAGAACCGTCTGTCTGCGGCGCAGGGACCGAACGACGGCGCGGCGAAGCCTCTCTCCCGCTACTACGCAATTCGCAAGACCAAGATGGGCAAGGGCAATCGCCGGGATCTGATGTTGACTGGCAATATGCTTCGGAACTTCCAGGTCCGGTCGGTGAGCGAGAACAAAGCCAAGGCCAGCAACTCGACTCGCAAGGACCGGATCAAGGCTTGGATCACCAGCAAGATCGAACCCTGGGCAGTCTTCTCACCCAAGAATCGCCAAGTGGTCCACCAGACCGCGCAGCAACTCCTCGCGGAAATCGCGCCGCGCATGGTCATCGAACGCAGCCTTGGCGGTAAGCAATGATTGACACCTCCGTCCTGGTAGACAACCTCGTCACGATCCTGCAAGACATTCCCGAACTGCTGGTCGAGATGGCTGGTGACCCAGCCCGGATCTTCGCGTACCACGACCAGTACCCGAAAAAGGTCAGCCTCACGCACGCGATCCACTCGATGCCCGCGCCGTCGATCATGGCTGCGTGGCAGGGCACGGGGCCTGGCACCTTCGGCGGCTTCGACGTGTGGAAGCATCAGGTCACGCTGTTCGTCCGGGCGCGCGAGACGGTCGATGGCGACGAGCACCGTCACGCCTATAATGACCAAATGATTCCGGTGCGCGTCCTTGTCTCCCTCGCCTGCGCCGCCTCCGCGCTGTCGGCTCAGGACAACCCTGTCATCTTCCGCATCACCCCCGTGCGCCCCGTCGCCGAGTTGCGGGCTGAAGCGATTTCCGCCACTCCGCCCACCGAAGCCGGCCCGTTCCGCCCGGCCGACCTCGTCGACCTGGCCGGACTTGACCCTCGCATCAAGCTCGAAATCCGCTACGCGACCCGAGACAACTTCCTCAGCACCCCGGTCTACACCCAGGCTCGCGCATTCCTCCAGCGGCCCGCCGCTGAAGCCCTCCTTCGCGCCCATCGCGCCCTTCTCCAGCAGGGCTACGGCCGCGCTGGAACGGCTCCTGCAGGTGGCCAAGCGCGACACCGGCCAGGCGCGCCGTGTCGCTGATTTTCTGCTGGCCTGGCACAACGCCGAGGAAAACGGTGGCTGGGACCCCGTGGATCTCTGGAACGTCGACGACGCGATCGCCGAAGACATGCTCACCGTCATGCGATTGGTCAAAGAGTCACGCCGCTATCCCGGGGATTTGGGCTTTGAGGAAGAGATCAAGGCTGTATGGCGTGCCTGGCGTGGCAACAGGACGGAGCCGCCGCAACCCCGATGAAATCGGCCCATTTTCCCATCCCGCCCAGGCTTCGATAGCCCCATTTATCGAAGCCTGAGCCCGACCGGGAATAACGTAACCTACCCAGGTTTCGGGGTGTG
>JADGRC010000056.1 GCA_017881245.1 Pseudomonadota bacterium | reverse complement strand
CTGTCCCTCACTGTCCCTCTGACGTGAAAAGACCTGCGGCGCTCCCTCATTACTACCTCATGCCGACGGGCGATTACCTCATGATGGCGCCCGCCAAGGGCTGGCTTGCTAGAATGGATCTCGTCCTCCCATGACCCGAAGCCTAACCATCCCTTACGACGACTCCGTGCTCCTGGAAACGACCCTCACGCGGGAGGAGTTCGAACGCGAGGCGAAACTTCTCCTGGCCGCGAAGCTCTTTGAGCGTGGTCGATTGTCGTCGGGAAAGGCGGCCGAACTTTGCGGCATGGGGCGCGTCGAATTCCTGCTTGCTCTTCCTCGCGTCGGCGTCTCGATCAGCAATCTCGGACCCGAGGACGCTGACGATGAGGTTGCGTTTGCCAGCGGAAGGTGAGCGGCTGGTCGTCAACACGGGTCCGCTCATCGCGCTCGGTCGCGGAAACGCCTTGGACATCATCTCCCAGCTTCCGATCAAGTTCATCGCGCCCCTCCAGGTCGCCAATGAGATTGCGGCGGGCGTTCTTCTGGGACACCCGGTCATCATGCCTGCGTGGGTGGAGGTCGTCGCCGTGAGAGGGCCGCTTGCCCCGGTGAGCGTCTCCACCCTAGATGAAGGCGAGGCGGCGGTCATTCAGCTCGCGGTCGAACTGGGAATTGAGCGGGTGTGCATCGACGAATGGCGGGGACGCCGTGCTGCCATTGCTGCGGGTCTGAAGGTCACTGGATCGTTGGGCCTCCTCGGACGGGCTAAGCATCTCGGCTTTGTCCCGGCCGTGCCGCCTTGGATCGAGAAGATGGCGACGGCCGGGATTCATTACCACCCTGATCTCCTGGCGAAGTTCCTCTCTGCCATCGGTGAGTAAAGGGTGGGGTGAGCGTCTCGAAAGGTCGGCGCATTTTCGGTGCACGACGGTGGAACTCACGGCTCCGTCTATGCCTGGCCAGGATCGCCGTGGTTGTCTGGCCGACTCAGCAACCCGGCGGCGGGTTCACCAGCAGCGCGCAGGCGGCCGGTGGGGCGTCGGGCAGGGGATTGGCTCCTGTCTCCGCAGCGCGGGCCTGGGCGTCGGCTTCGGCCTGGGTGACGCAGGGGCGGGTGGCGAGGGTGTCGAAGCAAACCTCCAGCGTGTTGGTTTGGTCGGGGGTGGGCGCGGAACAAGCGATGAGCTTCGCGATGTCGGCGCTGGCCTTCCCGTAGCAGTCGTTGTACGAGATGGGCTCGATGGTCGCCGTGCAAGTCGATGTGCCCGCGCTCGCGTCGCTGCCGTTCGCGCCGGCGCTGCCACTGCCCGAGCAGGCGATCGTCACGCTGCCGCACTTGGCCTGCTGGGTACAAACGGTTCGGGCGGCCAGGGCCGCGGCCTCGGTCGGCGACTTGCCGGAGATCTCGATGTGGCCGTTGCCGCTCCCTCCCCCGCACGCCAGCATCGCCATTGCGATCGCCATGCCCATCCCCATTCCCATCCACGAGGCTCGCATCGCCGCCGACGATATTCCCGCGGGGGCCGCGCCGCCAGAGAATAGGTTCCACACGTGCAATGGAGGAGCCCGAAACACGATCGACGCCACCGTCAAGACATCGCACGGTACTGATAGTCTAGTCAGGCCGGCGAGAGGTCGAACACCGAGGCGTCCCTGTTGACCGGCCGGCGTTCGTAGTTCCCAGGAGCGGCGGGCTGGCAAGACCTTGATGATTCCGCGCGCCGTTGTAGTGGGCAAGGTATTCTGGAATCGCCCACCGAAGATGTGCGTCCCTGAGTCGGACGATCCGCCTTCCACGACCCCGCTGTTTGCTCCCCACCATTTCCTCGCCACAACGTTCCTGTGCCGCCGAAGGATCGGTCGGGCTACTGCGAAGGTAGCTACCTGTTGCAGCGCCTTCCGCCCAAGTGCCCAGATGACTTCGAACATGTCGACAGCAGCCGAAAACCGGAACCAAGTTCTCAAACTGAACGGCAACCCGAGTGTGCACGCGAAGGTGACTACGATCGCGAACGCGACATGTTGGAGACTGTGACCGGCACGCTCGGCGACGCCATCGGAGCTGGGCTCCGCCCGCATCGGCAACACGGCGAACCCAAGCCTGAGCATCGACATGCCGTCTGGTCGGTGGGCGCTGTCGTCGGTTCGAACGTGGGACGAATGGGGCAACTTTTACTCGGACCACATCACGTACGATCTCTTCGCTCCAACGGATCCGACGAGGAGCTCGCGACGTCTTGGCCTGTCTCGATACGAGTGTCGATCAGAGTGGCAGTCGTGTTGACAGCACACCGGAGTGTTTGACCCGGGAAGTCCCTGGAGTCGCTGGCCGCCCTGATTCGCGAAATCTGTCGCCCACCTGTCGCCCAGACGACCCGACTTCACCCCATCGCAAGCACTCCCAAACGAACCATCTCCAAAATCCGTAACCCTGCGTGAACCGCCCAAGCGGGGGATATTCGGCAAGAGGGGGGGCAGGAGGGGGGCGAGTTTAATATTCTCCCTTTACCGGCGTTTGACGCGCAGAGCCAGTGGCCCTCATAGTCACTGCACTCCGGTGACCGGGTCGCGCCTCTCGCGGACGAGGCACGTGCGCCCTCCATGCACGCGCCCAACAGCGAACGCACTCGCGCCAATGGTGGTCGTCCGTGATCGCGCAGCGGGCGCGTGCCGGCTCGGGCGGCCATCTGCCGACGGGCGTGCTTCTCGCAACGGTCGTAATGACGCTGGGTTGCGTGCACTCCCGGAAGGTCGCCCCTCCACCGGCTTCGGCGCTTGCCGGGGTCGAAGGCGGCGGCTCGGGGGTTCCGTTCGCCCCGGCGCCCGAGGGGTTGCTGCGCCCCGAGGCCGTCGAGGCCATTCAAGGCCGCCTGCATCGTGACGGCTTCATGCTCTCGGCCGAACGCACTGGGCGACTAGACGCCCCCACCCGCGAGGCATTGCGTCGCTTCCAGGCGAAGAACGATCTGCCGGCGACCGGCTTGCCGAGCTATCGCACCGTCGAGAACTTGGATCTCCAGACCGACGGGATTTTTTTAGCTCGCGCCGACCCCCGCTCCGGGCCCAAGAGCACCGACGAGGGGAGCGTGGGTTCGCGGGATGCACCCAGGCAGCCCTAGTCAGTTCACTCGATCGGGACGTGTCGGTTTTACGCGTCTGACCGCCGCGGCTACGCGACGCTGGGCGCGTCGATCGGCACCGTCCGTCGGTGCAGCACCATATGCAGAACCGGGGTCGTGGCGAACGTGGTCACCACGGCCATGATCACCAGCATCGCGAACAGCGCAGGCGAGATGACTTTCATGTCGAGACCGATGTTCAAAACGATCAGTTCCATCAGGCCGCGCGTGTTCATCAGAATGCCCAGTGCCGCCGATTCCCGCCACGACATGCCACTGATGCGCGCCGCAACCGCGCTGCCCCCGAACTTGCCGACCGATGCAACGGCGATGATCACGCCACACAACAGCCATTCGGTCGCGCCCGACACAAGGCCAATCTGTGTACGCATGCCGGTGTAGGCAAAGAACGCGGGCAGCAACAAGATTACGACGATGTCATCCAGCTTCCGCACAAGCTCGCGCGCGACGTTCGCCTCGTGCGGAACGATCACGCCCAACAAGAACGCGCCGAAGATGGCATGAATGCCGATCCACTCGGTGACCAGCGCGGACGCCAGCAGGGCCACGAAGATCCCGGCGACAAGCCCGCGCGGTGGGCTGGGCGCGCGGTCGTACCGCGCGATCAGCCGACGCACGACCGGGCGCAAGACGACAAACACGAACCCGATGTAGCAGATGCTGAGCACGGTCGTGGCCACGGCGCCCCCCACCTTGGTTTTGGCCACGCTGACGACGAACGCCAGCAGACACCAGGCGGTGACGTCGTCGACCGCGGCGCAGGTCAGGGCAATGGTACCCAGACGGGATCGATTCATCGCGCGATCGGTCAGGATGCGCGCCAGCACGGGAAACGCGGTCACCGACATCGACACGCCCGAAAACAGGGCAAAGACCGTGAACGGCACGTCGCTGGTGGCAAGACGCGGATACAGGACCAACGCCAGCGCCGATCCCAACAGGAACGGCAACACGATGCTCGCATGAGAAATGGCGACGGTTGCGTGGGTGCGCGACCGCATCAACCCAAGGTCCAACTCCAACCCGACCATGAACATGTACAGCAGCACGCCGACCTGCGACAGGATCGAGAGAAACGGTGCCACGGTAGGCGGCAGCAACAACGCGGACGCATCCGGCCAAATCCGTCCGAGCAGGGATGGGCCGAGCAGGATACCCGCCAGGACCTCGCCGATGACCGCGGGCTGCTTTGCCAAGGCAAACAGGGCCCCCAACACCCGCGCGGTCAGGATGATCACCACCAACGCCAGCAGCACGTGCATCAGCACGTCCACCTTTGCTTTGGACGGCGCCACGCCGAATCCCTCGGCCTCGGGCGAGAGTGACGGCGAGGTCAGATCGTGTCCCAGGTGACGAATCACCAAGAAGCCGCCGACGGTGACAGCGATCAACGCCAGATAACCGAGAGCCTGGCGCCAGCCCGATTGACTGTCCGAGCCGCCCGCATCTTGACCGACCTGCTTCGCGTCCACGGACGTAGTCTGCCGCAGGACCGGCCAACTTGTCGCTGAAACATTTCACCGCAACGGCGTCTGCGCCTTCAGGACGCAGGCGCCAGGCCAATCGCGGTCAGATCCCGAGCTCGAATTTCAGAGCGCCGTTGTGGCGGCAAAGTTGGCGCTCCCGGAGATGAAGCTCCAGATAACGTCTAGGCCTTTACGCCCAAATGTCGAAGTTGTGTCACCAGGTCTTCGTCCAGTCGCGCGAGGGAGCTGGTCGCGGCGCTCACCCAGGCCCTGCCGCGACTTGAAAGCTCCTTCCAGGCGATGGTGATCTCCCCAGGCAGCTCCGCCAACAGCACGCGCAGAAGGGCGCTCGCCTGCGCGCGATCCTTCGGTGCCTTAGTGACACCAAGTATCCCGCGGCTTCTTCTCGAGGCCACGATGAGCTTGTGGAAGGCGAAGCGCCCCGGCCTAGGCACATTCACGAGGACGCCCGACCCACCGAGGACCGCGCCCGGTTGCGTCTCTTCGATGAGGTAATCAAGAAACCGCAGAGGAGTCGCCGCGGCGCCGAGCGCCCCGATCTGGATGGGCCGCTTCCGCTCCTTGCCTACGAGCGGCGTCAGGATCTCGACCTCGACCTCGGCTCCGCGGACGCGAAAGGAGGTCGCCGGCTCCGTCGGGTTGAGCACCGAGAACTTCGGAAGGGCGTCGCCAAGGTCCCGACGAATATCGACGGGCTCTCCATCGCGGGCAAGGGCCACGGCGATTCGGTGGTCATGGGCGATGTCCACGTCCTCGGTGCGGACCATGGCGTCCAGCCACCTGACGCCAAGCATGTTCCCCAGGACGGCGAAGGCGTGCGATCCGACGAGAACACCGCCTATCCGAAAGACCGGAGCGAGACGGGTGAGCACGTCGGCTTCCGCGGCACTGACGAGGTAGGCCCCGCCCGCGCGAGCCATCGCGATGAGCTCCGCGCGAGAGGCCGCGTCGCTGCGGCTGCGTCGCCACCTCTCTATCAGCGCGGTTACCTCAACCGTCTCGGGCCCGATATAGCGCTGGACCTTCTTGCCCTGCTCCTGCCGCTGCGCATACCAATATCGGCGTCCGCGAATGGTCTTGGACACCATCGTCGCGTCTGAAGCAGGGTCTCCAGCCTCGGTCGTCAGGAGCAGATCCAACAGGCGGGCGTAGGCCGTCTGAGTGAGAAGCGGAAGTCCGCGGTAGGCAGGCTCGGTCATGTTATACGCCCGAGCATATCACGGCGTATAAGCCGGGCGCGATCGGTGGACCGGACTCCCGATCGGCTCTCAAAAAATACGTTGGGTGCCTCATCAGCACCACGGGTGACTTCATTTTGGCCCAACTGGTGACCGCCAAAGCGCAGACCTCGCGGCGGGGGCGCGACGCCACTTCATCGCCGCGTTCTACGGCGACCTCCAGACCTACGTCAGCGTTCTTACCGCCGGGGTTCAGATTTTGGTCGTGTCGCGCGTCTTCAAAGCGGTCGGTATCGGTGGCGCATTGCTCTTCATGCCATTGCTCGCGATCTCGGGATACGGCGCTTCTGCGTTCCTGCCCCTCCTCACGGTCGTAGCGACTGTCAAGGTGCTGGAGAACAGTACGGACTACTCACTCCAGAACACCGTTCAACAGGCGTTGTTCCTCCCGACTTCTCGCGATGCGAAGTACAAGGCGAAGGCTGCAATCGACACGGTCTCGGTGCGGCTGGGCGATTTGACCTCCGCGGGCCTCGTGGCCCTTGGGGCTGCTCGGGTGCTAGCCCAACGATGCGTCTCCCGAGTCGCCGCCTCTGCCCGTTGTGGTGATCGAGCCCACCGAGCCGCGCACAGCGCTCGTCGTTGTGCGCATCTCCTACGAGGGCTTGCAGGCGTCGCGCGCGGCTGCGGCATCGACGGCGGCAACGCTCGCCGACAAGGCCTATCGCGGCGGCCCGACGACGAACATCGAGGTCGTAGACGCCGAAAGGCAGGCGCGTAACGCCGAATCTCAGGTGGCCCTCGCCGAGGATGCCGCCCGCGAGGCGCGCCTTGACCTCTTGTCGCGACGGGCGCATCCCCCTAGCGCGTCGGTCCATGAACCATCAGACCGACGATGAACCCCGACCCCGCACAAAGTGCAGGACGACGCTGACGATCGCAAGAACGACCAGCAAGTGGATCGCACCAGACGCGACATGAAACACTGTAAATCCCATCACCCAAGCGATCCCGAGAATAATAGCAAGTAGAATGAGCATTTTGCGTTCTCCTTTGACATGAACCAATGCATCTGCCAAGCCAACACTGGTGCTCTTCAGTTCCGCATCAGTTGCGGCCATGGCGGCGCGGAATCGTAATGCGCCGAGAAATCGCGTTACCCATCCGTAACTTCGGATTCGTGCGCCGATTCTCGCAGATAGCCTCGGATATGCGGTGGGTTGGACTCCGCATGCGGCGGGTACGCGGGGGGAATGAGCT
>JADGRC010000437.1 GCA_017881245.1 Pseudomonadota bacterium | reverse complement strand
GCGCCGGCTGGCCGCTACGCCGTCGCCGCCGGCATGGTTTACGACACCAAGACGAATCTGACCTGGCAGCAGGTCATGACGCCTGGGATGTACAACCAAGCGGATGCGGTGAGCCATTGCGCAACCCTGGGATTGAACGGCGTGACGTGGCGTCTTCCGACGATGAGAGAGATCCTCAGTATCGTCGACCCCTCGGTGGCCCCACCTGGCCCGACGATAGACGCGACGGCGTTTCCCAACACCCCTATTGGATTCTACTGGTCATCGACGCACTACAGCGGTACTCCGAGTAACTTTTGGTCCGCCCAGTTCCAATTTGGATTCGCCTACGGAAACACCTTGACGGACACGAGCTACGCTCGCTGCGTCTCCACTGGACGGGCCCCCGGGATCCCTAAGTAGCTTCTCCAGGGATGACGGATCCGCGGCATCAACCCAACGTCGGCGCCTCCAGCTCCGGCAAGGTACCTTCGACTCCGTTCATCCGCCAAATACCGTTTCCGGGAAGCTCCCGGTCAGGTTGGATTTTTGGCAGTTGTGATTCATCATAACTTCACTAATTAACAATGACTTCAGATACATGTGATTGTCATTCGCGTGCGATGCTCGTAATCCGCGCAGTCCGCGTAAGGACCTAATCTTTTGGCTGGCGTGACTGGCCCTAGAAGCTATACGAAGCGGCGGTTCCAGTTCGTGTCTCGAACCGCCGCTGAAGAAGGGGGCGTCCATGAAGCTCGGATACCATCTAGGAAGTCTTCCCGCGTGGTTTTTGACAGGCGCGATCGCGTCTGCCGGTTGTGTTGGTCATGTGGACAAAGGAAACCAGCCTCCATCTGGTGGAACCGGGACGGCAACGCCCAGTGGGCCAACCGGTGTCGGCGCGACCCCGGGGAACGGGACTTCGCCGGGTAACGGCACCGGCACCGGGGTGGTTCCCGTAGGCGGGACGGGGAATGGCGCCGGGTCAACCATGGGTATGGGAACTGGCACCGGGACCAATACGGGGACCGGGACGGGGGTCGTGATTCCTGCTGGTCCAAGGGATTCCGGGCGGGTGTCCATTCGGCCGCTGAATCGCATCGAGTACAACAACACGGTGCGAGACCTGCTGGGGACGGCTCAGCAACCCGCGACGGCATTCGTGAGCGACACGCCGGCGTTCGCGTTCGACAACAACGCGGAGCAGGGATTCGTTCTGGTTCTTACGGGGATCTCGGCAGGGCTTTATGAGCAGGCCGCGGAAGCGCTGGCCGCCGAGGCGATCACGGCGGCGTTCAAGGCGAAGCTTGTCACGTGCGACGTTGGCGCGGCCGGCAGTGCCGGCAGTACGTGTCAGCAGACGTTCGTCACGACCTTCGGCGCGAAGGCCTACCGACGCCCGTTGAGCACGACGGAGGTTGCAAATTACGTGGCTTTGATGGCCGCCGCGAAGACGGCGGGGGCGACCGGCGACGAAATGCTGAGGACGGCCATCGAGGCGTTCCTGCAATCGGCCAATTTTCTTTTCCGCATCGAGCTCGATCCGGATCCGACGTCGACGGTTGCGCACCCCGTGGCGCCGTATGAAATGGCGTCGCGGCTTTCGTACCTTGTGTACCGGAGCATGCCCGACCAGGCGTTGTTTGACGCGGCGGCGGGGGGGAAGTTGGGGATGCCCGCCGATGTCCAGGCTCAGCTGACTCGGCTACTTGCGGACCCGAAGGGCAGCACCTTCGCCCAGGATTTCTCGGCGCAGTGGCTGGGGGTGCGGTCGCTGGAAAGCATCCAGTTCGACCCGACGTTCTTTCCAAAGTTCACGCCGGCCCTAGCGGCTTCGATGAAGTCGGAAATTACGAGCTTTTTCAGCGACTTCGTGAAGGAGAACCTGCCGGCGGACCAACTGATGACGGCGAAGTTTAGCTACATCGACAACAATCTGGCGACACACTATGGATTGCCAGCGGTTGGGTCGACGACAGTAAAGAAGACGGATCTGGCCTCGCCCCAGCGTGGCGGCCTGCTTACGATGGCGGGGACCTTGGCGGCAACGTCTTACATGACGCGGACGTCGTTGGTGAAACGAGGTGCGTGGGTGCAGAGCCAGCTTCTTTGCACGGATCCGCCGCCTCCCCCGAACAACGTTCCGCCATTCCCGACGGGCAAGGTGATGGGGACGCAACGCCAGGTTTTGGAAATGCACAGAAGCGATCCGAGCTGCGCGGTTTGCCACGTAATCTTGGATAACATCGGCATCGCTCTTGAGAACTACGACGGGACGGGGGCCTGGCGGACGGCTGATTCGAATGGGGCCGTCATAGGTGACGTGAACGGTACGTTAACGAACGCGGCGGGTACGTTCACTTTCAATGGCGGACAGGAATTGGCGGCTGTGGTGGCGAAGGATCCGAGATTCGTACCGTGCGTGTCGAAGAAGATGCTGGGCTACGCGCTTGGTCGGACTTTGGGGGCCACGGACGATCCGTATGTGAGTGACATCGCGGCATCGACCGCAAGTGCTCAACCTGGAGTGAGCGACATTCTGAGTCGAGTGGTGGCAAGTGACACGTTCAACATGCGTCACGGGGAGCCATAGGCTTTCTGGGAGGATTTCCAAATGAGCTTCGCGAAAATCACCGACAAGAACGTAAGCTTCGACGAAAAGGCATTGGCGGCGGAGCGTCGTAATCCGACTCCTCCGCAGGTGAACCGGAGAACGATCCTGCGGGGAACGGCTGCCGCGATCACGTTACCGGCACTTGACTCCCTGATACGGCCGTCGAGGGCCGAAGCTCAGGTGGCGAAGACGCCGATTCGGTGGGTGAGCTGGCATATTGGATGCGGCGTGTGGCATCCGACCTGGGATGTCACGACTTTTGGTACGAGCTATACTCCAAGCGCCACGCTGATGCCGCTGACGGCTATCCAGAGCAAGGTGGCGGTGTTGATGAACGTCGACAACACACCCACTTGTAACAGCATGGGCTCGCACGGCTGTGGTCCGCCCGCCATGACGACGTGCCGCCAAGGAACGAAACCCGGCATCGGCATGGGAATCTCGATCGACCAAGTCTACGCACAGGCGCTTGGTACGGCGACGCGCATCCAGTCACTGCAGCTTTCAGTGACCGACCGGACGTTCGCGGACACGGGGTACCCGGCGGTCTACAACGGTTCCACTGCTTGGTCGGACGCCACGACTCCTTTGGTCCCAACCGTAAATCCTCAACAGGTTTTCGACCGGTTGTTCGCGGGTGCAACGACGCCGACGACAACGGCCCCGGACGCCGCCGCCACGGCGGCCTTGGCGAAACGAACGGCACTCCGAACGAGTGTTCTCGATTTCGTCCAGGCGGAGGCTAAATCCCTGCAACCGAAGCTTGGCAAGACGGACAAGGCGAAGTTGGATCAGTATTTGACCAGCATTCGTTCGGCGGAGACCGAGGTGCAGAGGGTGTCCACGACTCCGAATACGTGCAGCGCGGGGTCGACCACTCGGCCGGCCATCACAAAGGCTGCCACGGCCGCCGATGTTCCGGCATTGACGACGATCATGCTGGATCTCATGGCGCTGGCGTTCCAGTGCGACGCCACCCGCGTGATCAACTTCCACCAGGGTCACGGTGGGAACATGTCTTTCGCAAGTTGTCCGTGGCTGAATATCACGTCGGACCATCACGGTTTGTCCCATCACAACAACGATCCCACGAAGGGCGCCCAATTGGCGAAGATCGATTTGTGGGAGGTGCAGCAGTACGTGTACTTCCTGCAGAAGCTGGACGCCATCAAGGAAGGAGGCGGGACCGTGCTCGACAACAGCTTGATCTTCCTGTCGAGCGAGCTGGCAGATGGAAATGCTCACAATCAAGTGAACAAGCCATTCCTCCTTGGCGGTAGCGCTGGCGGGAAAGTGCTCACCGGACGGGCAACGAACGTCGCTGGTGCTCTGCAGGCGAACATCTTCATCACCCTGCTGAACGTGTTGGGTGTACCAGCGACGACCTTCGGTCTGCTGGGGAACAAGCAAGTCACGGGTCTGACTGTCTAGGCCCGGCCACAGACAACCAGGGTCGAGCGACGCCTTCAGAGGACTCCGGCAGAGTCCCCTGGGGGCGTTCGTATTCGTGGCCCTGTGCGTGTCGCAGCCTTTTCCCCGGTAAAGTTCCTTGGCCGCGAGAGGCGCGCGCGACGTTTCGCTGTTGAGCTACGCTAAGCTAGTTCCTCTCTTCCCTATGGGAGACCGGGGACGTTCATCTGCAGCTCGCGCACCTGTCGTCCCATGCCCACCACCAGTACCGTCTTGCCATCGGCGCCGCCGAACGCGAGGTTGGTGCCGCCGGTGACATGCCGATGCTTTGGCCGAGTAGTCGTATAGTCGCCAAGGCCATGATTTGTCGTTGCGCTTCGCCCAAGTGCTCGTTCCGTTGTGTCGCGTTGCATCGCGTGGTGGCCCTGGGGATGGTCCTGGGGACGGCAGTCGCTCTAGCCGGTTGCGGGGGTAGCGGCGCGCGGCAGGGCATCGACGCCGGGGTCGCCCTCGATGCGCTCCGGGCCGGCGATGGAAATATCGTTGTCGCCGCGAACCAGTGTGTGCCGGGGAGCTGGTGCTGGGTGAATCCGCGACCCCAGGGGAATCCCCTGAACGGGGTGTGGGGTAGTGGTCCTAGCGACATTTGGGCGCTTGGCGACGCCGGCACCGCCATGCACTGGGACGGCACCGATTGGTCCATCATCGCCAGCGGCAGCGGGAACCATCTTCGTAGCGCATGGGGGAGCCGAGCCGACGATGTCTGGGCTGTGGGAGACTTCGGAACCACGTTGCATTGGAACGGGACGGACTGGTCGAGAATCGTCGGTGGCAGCTCCCAGGATCTCGCGGGAGTGTGGGGCAGCGGGTCCCGCGACGTCTGGGCGGTAGGCACGGAAGACATTTTGCATTGGGATGGATCGATATGGACAAGCGGCGGCGCCAGCACGCGCACGCCGCTCGGCTGGAATGCTATTTGGGGCAGCGGTGAGGGCGATGTGTGGGCGGTCGGATATGGGGGCGCCGCAATTCATTGGAATGGTGTCGCGTGGAGCGCCGTCGATTCGGGTGTCACGCAACCCCTGTTTGGTGTGTGGGGTAGCGGCCCCAATGACGTGTGGGCCGTCGGTGGCGGTGGAACAATTGTCCACTGGAACGGTGTCGCATGGGACGCCGTCGAGAGCGGCACGACGCAAGCGCTCGCGCGTGTGTGGGGCGGCGGTCCCCGCGACATCTGGGTCGTCGGAGCCGGAGGCGTCACGCTGCACGGCGACGGTCTGGCATGGACCCCCGCGACCGTCGATACGGACGAAGACCTTGCGGGCCTCTGGGTAGCAGGCCCATCGGACGCATGGGTCGTTGGCGATCAGGGAACGCTCTGGCATTGGGACGGTGCTGGATGGTCCACGTTCGTCCACGGTCCGACTCCATACCTGTACGGCGTGTGGGGCAGCGGCGGCAGCGATGTTTGGGCGGTCGGCGAGAAAGGCGAGATCGTTCACTGGAACGGTTCCGCAGTGTCCAGAATTTCGAGCGGCTCCACGCAGTCTCTGCGCGGCGTTTGGGGCAGCGGCCCATCGGACGTTTGGGCCGTGGGCGACGCGGGTACGGCCTTGCACTATGACGGCGCGGCATGGTCGAGCGCCGCGAGTGGCACGACTCAGTATCTGTACGCCGTTTGGGGCAGCGGCCCCTCGGACGTTTGGTCCGTTGGTGCCGAGGGTACGGTCATCCACTGGAATGGCACCGCATGGCTTGCTTCTCCGAGCGGCGACACTCAATACCTGCGTGGCGTGTGGGGCGTCGGCCCCAACGATGTTTGGGCCGTGGGAGACGTAGGCACCCTGCACTGGAATGGATCCGACTGGAAGGCCGTAGAAACCGCGTCCCTGCAGGGATTCAACGGCGTGTGGGGCAGCGGCAGCAATGATGTGTGGGTCGTGGGCTATGAAGGCCAGATCTTTCACTGGGATGGCGCCGCCTGGGCCGGTGTTCCAAGTGGCATCGAAGCAGCGTTGAATGGGGCGTGGGGCAGCGGGCCCACCGACGTCTGGATCGCAGGCGACGGGGGAACCATCCTTCACTGGAACGGTTCGACGTGGAACTCCTCGCCGAGTGGTACGGTGCAGAGTCTCAATTCCACGTGGGGCGCGACCCCGGACGCGGTGTGGGTCGTCGGACACGGAGGCACGGTCCTTCGGCGGAACATGAACGCCCTGTGAATGAGGGACGCGTTGTTGGGACTTTGACTACTTGGCCTTGTACCCGCGCCAGAGCCAGATCAGACCCTGGGGCATGACCTGATTTCGCGCGTTGTCGTCGCAGTGACCCGCGCTTTTCGCCAAGACGAAGTGATAGTGATTGCCCTTCGCCTTCAGCGCGGCCGCAATGGCCGTATTCGAAATCACCCAGTTGCGATGGGCGGACTCGAGCTCGGTGTAGCCGTTGTCGTGCTCGCCCACCTCCAAGAAGACCCGCAGATCGGGACGCGCGGGGGCGGCCGTGATTAGGCTGGCGTACTCCCACGCGCCGTCCGGGTGGTCTGTCGTCTGTTGAATCGCGACGTAGGAACCCGAGAACGAAAACACGCGGTTGAAATCCCCAAACCAAGCCAACCCCATGACGGCCGGTCCGCCAGAGCTGCAACCGTAGCCACCGCGGCCGTTGGGATCGGTGGTGAACTTGAAGTTGGGAAACTTGGCCTTGAGGGCGGCGTTCGCCAGGATCGCCGGCATGACTTCTGTCGTGACGAACCGCCAGTAGCGGTCGGACACCGTGTCGTATTCCAGACTGCGCTCGCTGTTGGGATGGACATCCGGCCCATTTTGAATCCCGATGATGGCCAGTGGGGGGACGTGGTGGTCGGGATTGGGATCATCGGCCAGATTTTGGACGACCGACTGCAGACCCCCGTAAAAGCCGTCCGACGACACCATGAAAGGCGATTCCGTCCCGTCGACGTACTGTTGGGGAACCCAGAGCTTGATGGTCCGCGAGAACGTCAGGGGCGGAGTGAAGTCACTCCCGGTGAATATCTTGCTCTGCGCGGAGGTCAGCGTGAAGCTGACCGAGAACCCCGCCGGCGCACCCGCCCCCGTCCTTCCATCGGGATCGGCCGTAAAGGTCGGACCGACGGTGAAGTCGCCGTCGCCTACGGTGCCGGGATTTTCTGTCGGTGCGGCGCTTCCGCCCGTCGGACCGGCGCCGCCCGTACTTGTGCCGCGACCGCCGGTAGGAGCCGTTCCCCCGGTTGCGGGGCCTGAGCCGCCCTTCGGTGCCCCGCCCGTGGCCTGCGCGCCACCCGTCCCGGTGGCGCCACCCGTTCCCACGGGCGCGCCGCCAGTGTCCTTCGCGCCGCCGCTTCCGACCGCGCCTCCACTTCCGGTGGAGCCGCCACTGCTGACGGAACTGACGGCACCACCGCTGCCGGTCGTCGTCACGTGACCTCCGGTTCCGTTGTTGCCCGGATCCGAAGCGGAAGGCGAACAGGCACCGGTTACGAGAGAACCGAGCAGCAAGGCCCGAAATGAACGTGTGTGAAGCATGATCGTCTTCTCCCTGCCTGGGTGCGGCATTGTCGGTTCAAGGCTGACGTCTACTACTAGACGCCGGCCCCGAGTATTTGCGTCCTAACCTGCTCTGCGCGACTCTAACCCATTAATAATACTATATAAGATGGGCTATGTCTTTTGCGGTTCGCGGGTTGTTCTCAGACGACTCCTGCGGGGCGGGGGGGCGTGGAATCCAACGGGCAGTCGGTCCTGGATCACACGACGTTCTATCTGGCGAGCGACATTGGCGACGGCTCCGGTGCAAACCACTGGGATATTCCGGTGATGTCGGCGGGCGGTGCCTGCGGCGCCCTGAAGGTCGATGGTCGTCACATGCACTGACGGGCCGAAGCCCTCAGATGGTATCGGACCCTACTTCGGGATCGCTCCCATAGGGATTGATGTCGATCTCAAGCGCGGTCGGAAACTTGTCTTCGATCGCCGGCGTGCGGTGTCACGCGGCGGCGGTCACGATACCGATGATGCGGCCAGGCTTGTAGATGAATTTGGCGATGGTACGGCCTTCCAGGTGCTTCGCCACGTTCGCGACGCCGAGCGCGGCGGCTCGGGCCTCGGCATCGGACGCATCGCGCGCTATTTCGACCGTCCCGCGCACCTTGCCGTCGACTTGCACACCGATCGTGGCGGTCGCGTCTACCGTCAATGATTCTTCATACGTCGGCCAACTGGCCTGAATGAGGAATCCCTTCTCCCCCAGGTGCTCCCAGGCCTCGTCGCCCAGGTGGGGAGCGAAGGGTCCCGCCAGTTTCACCAAAGTCAGGATGTCCTCGCGGGTAGGGCCGTTGCCGCTCGACGCGTCGAAGCCGCCCGATGTCAGGCCATTCAGGTACTCCATCATGGCCGCGATCGCGGTGTTGAATTGCATCCGCTCCAGATCCGCCGTGACGCGCTTGATGGTCTTGTGGCGGAGTGTTCGGTGTGGGTCGCCCCCGGGGGCACGTGCTCCGTCGAATTCCTCGACCAGCCGCCACAGCCGTTTGAGGAAGCGATTGCATCCTTCGATGGCCCGCGGATCCCAGGGTTTTGGTAGCTCGAATTCGCCCATGAACATCTCGTACAGGCGCATCACGTCCGCGCCATACTCGGCAATCACGTCGTCGGGATTGACGCCGTTCAGCTTCGATTTGGCCATCTTCTCGACGGCCTGTTTCAGGGGCTCGCCGTTTGCCTTCAGAACGGGTTTGCCCGCGCGCAGCTCCACGTCGGCAAGCTCATGATAGCGGCCCATCCCATCTTGGTATGAATAGGCCAGCACCGTTCCCTGATGACGCAGCTTCTTGAACGGCTCCGTTGTCGTCACGACGCCCAGGTCGAAGAGCACTTTGTGCCAGAAGCGCGCGTAGAGCAGATGGAGGACGGCGTGTTCGGCGCCCCCGACATACAAGTCCACGGGCATCCATTGCTTTTCGACGGTCGCGTCGAATAGGCGTTCGGGGTTCTTCGGATCAAGGTAGCGTAGGTAGTACCAACACGATCCCGCCCACTGGGGCATGGTGTTGGTCTCGCGCCTTGCCGGTCCTCCGCACTTGGGACATTGGGTCGCCACCCAGCTTTCGATGGCGGCCAAAGGAGATTCGCCCGTGCCGGTCGGAGCGTATCGTTCGACTTCCGGCAGCCGCACCGGCAGATCTTTTTCGGGTACCGGTACGGGTCCGTCAACCGAACAATGGACGATCGGGATGGGTTCGCCCCAATAGCGCTGGCGCGAGAAGACCCAATCGCGCAGCCGATAGCTGACGGTGGCCTTGCCGACACCGCGCTTTTCCAGATCGACGATGATTCTTCGCTTCGCTTCGGCCGTGGGCAGACCGTCAAGGGCGCCGGAGTTCACCGCCAGTCCTTCTCCCGTGAATGCCCCCGTGACTGCGCCCGCGACTGCGCCGCCGAGGACCGACGGTTGCGAACCGTCCGTGGGCGCGACCACCTGAATGATGGGGATGCCGAATTTCGTGGCGAAGGCGAAGTCGCGTTCGTCGTGCGCGGGGACCGCCATGATGGCGCCCGTGCCGTACGTGTTGAGCACGTAGTCCGCGATCCAGATCGGCACCTCGCGTCCGTCGACGGGGTTGAGGGCCGTCGCGCCCGTGAAGGCCCCGGTCTTGTCCTTGGCCAAATCGGTACGTTCGAGGTCACTCTTTTGCCGCGCCTGCTGTTGGTACGCCGTGACTGCCGCGCGGCGGTCGGCTGTCGTGAGCTCATCGACCAGCGCATGTTCCGGCGAAAGCACCAGATAGGTGGCGCCGAACAATGTATCCGGGCGGGTCGTAAAGACGCGAATCTCGCGGCCAGCGACGGGGCGCGCGCTTTTGAAAACGACATCCGCGCCTTCGCTGCGTCCGATCCAGTTGCGCTGCATGGCCAGCGTCGATTCTGGCCAATCGACCCCGGCCAGGTCATCGAGCAGGCGATCCGCGTAGCGCGTGATTCGCAGCAACCACTGGCGCATGTCCTTTCGTTCGACCGCGGTTCCACAGCGTTCGCACCGCCCCTGGCTGACCTCTTCGTTGGCGAGCCCCGTCTTGCACGATGGGCACCAGTTGATCGGGATCGTTCCCTCGTACGCCAGGCCCAAGCGAAACAGCCGTAGGAAGATCCATTGCGTCCATTTCACGTATGCCGGATCGGTGGTGTTGACCTCGCGATCCCAGTCGTAGGCGAAACCCACCGAATCGATCTGACGCCGAAACGTGGCGATGGCTTGCGCGGTCGTGAGGCGCGGGTGGACGCCGTGTTTGATCGCGTAATTCTCGGCCGGCAGTCCGAACGCGTCCCAGCCCATTGGGTGGAGCACGTTCCAGCCTTGCATCCGCTTCCAGCGGGTGATGATGTCGGTGGCCGTGTAGCCTTCGCAGTGCCCAACGTGCAGGCCAGCGCCGGATGGATACGGGAACATATCCAGCGCGTAAAACTTGGGCCGTGCAGGGTCAAAGATGGTCTTGTGGAGATCGGCGTCGCGCCAACGTGCTTGCCACTTCGGTTCTATCAATCGATGGTCAGCCGGCATTTGCGCCGAATCCTACCCGAGCGCGCCCACTAGCGGGATGGCGCGCGGGACGTGGTCGTACCCCCGTCGGCGCGAGCGCCACCGTCCCCGCGAACGTCCCCGTCGGCGCGAGCACCACCGTCCCCGCGAACGTCCCGGTACGATTGAGACGCGGTGACGATCGTGGCAGGTGGCCCCAACGGCTCCAAGCCCAAGGAGATGCGCCGTTGACGGTACAGCGGCTCGCCGAACAACAACTCCGACAGGCAGACGTGGTAGGGAAGCGACAGTTGTTCCCGTCCCACGGTCAACTCGGCATCCTCGTTGGTGACCACGCGACGGACGCCGGATCGCTCGGACCATCGCACGTTGAGCTCGATAGGGGTGTCACTGACCAGGTCGTCGGGAAGCCGCCTCCAGTTCTCGGTCAAGATCTGGCGTACAGCCTGCAGTTGAAAATCGGTTTCGAAGGTGAACCGCGAGCGCCCGGATCTTTGCCCGTGGCCTTGAATTTCCGTCGATCCCACGACGACGGGCGGGGTCCCAATCTTCATCGCCAACCGATCGAAGTAAGTCTGAAGGCCGCACATATCGTCGAATCCGACGCGGCCCGCGGGCAGACTCGACAAGTCGCGCTTGATGGTGGGGGCGCACTGTGCGCTCAGCGCCACGAGGGCGGGAAGAAGGCAGGCTCCTCCCCGGACACGGCGAATCGAAACACCCCTTGGCCACCCTCGCTGGTCGCGCACACGCATCACCCGAGGAACATACTGTTCGCTGCTTGGTCTGTAAACAGAACGCGCCCGACGATTTGCCCGCGCCCGACGATTTGTCCTTGGCGTCGGGGAAGTGGCTCGGTCAGCAGAGAAAGGGGCGCGCCTCGCGCGCGATCTTTTTTGTTATGGCTGATTTTTGGGTTGCATTCCCCTCCTGCGTGGATTAGTTCGCATGATCATGAAGCCTGGACGAAATCTTCCACGCCACGGTCCATCAGGTGGGCT
>JADGRC010000436.1 GCA_017881245.1 Pseudomonadota bacterium | reverse complement strand
CGACGTCCGGCGCCAAAGGCTTGTCCTTGACGTGAACGCCCAGGATCGCCTTGCGCGCGGGCATCTCCGGCCGGTCGACGAGGACACGCCGATCGAAACGCCCCGGCCGCAGCAGGGCCGGATCGAGGACGTCCGGGCGATTGGTCGCCGCGATGACGACGACGAGATCGGTGCGATCGAACCCGTCCATCTCCGACAGCAACTGGTTCAACGTCTGCTCGCGCTCGTCATTGCCGCCGCCGAGCCCCGTCCCGCGCGACCGACCGACAGCGTCGATCTCGTCGATGAAGACGATCGCCGGCGCGCTCTTCTTGGCCTCCTTGAACAGATCCCGCACGCGCGCCGCCCCCAAGCCCACGAACATCTCGATGAATTCCGAGGCGCTGATCGAAAAAAACGGGACGCCCGACTCCCCGGCCACCGCGCGGGCGAGCAGCGTTTTTCCGGTGCCCGGCGGACCGACCAGCAATACGCCCCGCGGGACCTTGCCCCCGAGGCGCTGGAATCGTTCCGGCTCCTTGAGAAACTGCACGATTTCCAGCAGGTCGTTCTTCGCGGACTTGAGCCCGGCGATGTCCTCGAAGGTCACCTTGACCGACGTTGACCTGTCAAACTTGTGGCTGCCACTCTTGAGGAGACCACCCAGCGGACCGCCGGTGCTCAGCATGCCGCGCGCTTGCCGCGACATCCAGAACCAGGCACCGATGATGAGCCCCCAAGGAAGCAAGGTAAGCAGGACCTGAATGGCGAACGGCTGCTGTTGGCTCTTGACGACGATCTGGGCGCCCTTGTCGCGTAACAAGGGAAGGAACGCCGGATCACTTTGCGGCAGGTTGCTGTGGAACGTCTTGACCGCCCTGCCCTCCAGCGTCTCCGACTTCTTGAGGTTGACGTCCACGGCATCGCCCGCGATAACCACCGATTCGACCTTGCCCTGCTGGAGCCACGCGAAGAGCTGCGAATAGGCAACCGGTGGCTGCGACGATCCTTCGACCGCGGTCTTCCAGAACCACGTCGCGGCTAACATGATCGCCAGCATCAGCCACATCCGGCGCGACGAATTCCCTTCCGGCGGCGGTCCGGGGGGTGATCCGGGTCCAGGGCTTCGTGGCGCTGCTGCTGGCATGTTCAACCGTGATTCAAGCTGTGGTGGCGCCGTCGTCAGCCAACGCGGAGCGCCGCGATGGCCTGGCGGTAGTCGGGATGACCGAAGACCGCGGAGCCCGCCACCAGAACATTCGCGCCGGCTTCCACCGCGATGCGCGCGGTTTCGGGCGTGATTCCGCCGTCCACCTCGATGTCAACGTCCAGGTTGCGCCGGTCGATCTCGGCACGGAGGTCGCGAATCTTCGGGACGACGGCGTCGATGAATCGCTGTCCGCCAAAGCCCGGGTTGACTGTCATCAACAACACCATGGCCAAATCCGGCAAAACCACGGTCAGATCGTCGAGCGGCGTATGAGGGTTCAACGACACGGATGCTTTCTTGCCGAGCGAGCGAATCTGCTGAACGGTGCGATGCAAGTGCGGGGACGCTTCGACGTGAACCGTGATCATGTCGGCGCCCGCGCGCGCGAAAGATTCCACGTATCGTTCAGGCTCGACAATCATCAGATGCACGTCGAGCGGCAATCGGGTGGCCGCGCGCACCGCGCCGACGACCACGGGCCCGATGGTGATGTTGGGAACGAACCGCCCGTCCATGACGTCGACGTGGATGTAGTCGGCGCCCGCCGCTTCCACGGCACGAACCTCTTCGGCCAGGCGACCGAAATCGGCCGACAAAATGGACGGGGCAACGCGGACCGGACGGACCATGTGTCGCATCTTAGCGCGCCCGGCTGGCGGAGGCGCCGTTGCCGTCACTTTCCACGGCGGAACCGCGCCGCGAAGAATGCGTCGGCATCCTCGCGCTGGGGCCACGTGCGCAAGAATCCCGCGTTATCGACGACGCGATTCCAATCTGCCCCGCCTGGCACCTGGACTGGCGGCTCCAGGCGAAACTGTGGGTGCCGCGACAGGAACGCGCGAACGACGTCCTCGCCCTCCACACGATCAAACGTGCAGACCGCGTACACAAGGATTCCTCCCGGTGCCACGCGCGCCGCGACCACGTCCAGCATACGCCGCTGTGCCGCCGCGAGCAGGGACAGATCCGCCTCGGTGCGCCGCAAGAGCGCCTCGGGGTGACGGCGCAAGACGCCGAGGCCGGCGCACGGGGCATCGAGCAGCACGCGGTCGTACGGACCGGCCGTGGGGGGCAGATCCTTGGTCAGGTCGGCCACGCGCGTGGCCAGGTTCTTGACCCCGAGACGACGGGCGTGCTCGCGCGCTTGATCCAGTTTCGCGGCGGACAAATCCAGCGCTTCGATGCTGGCCTGGTTGCCGGCCAGGGCCGCCAGCTGGACCGTCTTGCCGCCGAGCCCGGCGCAGGCATCGAGCACCCGATCACCGGGCGCGGCCCCACACAACTCCGCCACCAGTTGCGCGCCCACGTCCTGGATCGCAAACGCGCCGTCGGCGAAGGCGCGGGTGCGGGCGGGCGCATCCATCGCGCGGGCCAGCAGGGCGTCCGGCGCCACGGCCGACGGGGTCAGCAGGGCATCGGGCCGTTCGGCGGCGATGCGCGACGAAAGGGCGTCACGAGACACGCCGGCCAATCGGTTGGCGCGCATTGCGAGCGGCGCCGGTGCGCCCATCTCGGCGCCGAGCGCGACCGCCACGTCGACGCCCAGGTCGCGAATCGCGAGTCGCGCCAACCACTCGGGAAACCCGCACGCCTCGACCAGATGGCCCAACGGATCCCGCGTGGGATCGGGCAGCGGCGGCTCCCCGCGCTCGGAGACGCGACGCAAGAGCGCGTTGGTCAATCCAACCAGTCGCGGGCCATGCGTCCGTTTGGTCGTCTCGACCGTGTCGTGAACCGCCGCGTACGCAGGGACGCGATCCAGGAACAAAAGCTGGTACGCCCCAACGCGCAAGATAATCCGCATCGCGGGATCCAGGGACGCAAGACCCCGATCGGCGACGGCCTCGAGCGCCCGGTCAAGTCGGGAGCGGCGCCGAAGCACGCCGTAGACCAGCTCGGTCGCAAGGCCTCTCTCGGGCGCTGAAAGATCCGTGGCGCGATCCAGCGCCGCCGCCAGCGCGCGGCTGGCATATGCGCCGTCCGCCTCGACGCGCGCCAATACCTGTCGCGCCAGATCGCGCCCATTTTGTGGCGCCGCCTGAAACAGGTCGACACGTTTGCCCGCGCCTCGACTTCCACCCGCGCGGGTGCCGTCTCGGCCCGCGCCGAAACCAGCACCGCCCGGGCCTACTGCGTCACCGGCGCCATTCTGGCCCGCGCCGTCTCCAGCACCGCCATCACCACTGCTGTCCCGGCGGGTATTCGGTGGCTGCCGCCGATCGCCCTTGCCGTCAGGCAAGACGAGCCCCTGGCGCGATTGCCCGGCCGGCCGCCGCCGCCGCCGCGGACAACCGTTTGCGTCCCGGCACTTGCAAGTCGTCGAACACAATCGTCGTTCCGCCGCCGCAGGCGACATGAAGGCCCTGGGCGTCGATGCCCACCACGGTTCCGGGCGCGGCGACGTCGCTGACTGTCCCCTCGCCCGCGGCGCGATCGATCGCCCGCGGGCCGAAGAGCTTGACCGGTTGGTCACCAAGCAGTGCCGTTGCACCGGGCCAAGGATCAACCCCGCGGGCGCGCGCCGAAACCGCCCGCGCCGGTCGCGTGAAGTCCAGTCGGCCGTCCTCCTTTTTCAAGATCGGCGCCAGCGTTGCCCGCGTATCGTCTTGAGACACCGCCACGACGGAGCCAGCGATTATTCTCGGAAGCGTCGCCGCCAGCAGATCGGCTCCCAGTGCCGACAGCCTCGCGGACAGCGATGCGGCGGTGTCGCTGTCACGAATGTCGGTTATCGCCACGTCGGCCACGGGTCCGGTGTCGAGGCCCGCCTCCATCCGCATGATAGACACGCCGGTCTGGGAATCTCCGTTTATGATGGCCCACTGGATCGGCGCCGCGCCCCGCAGCCGGGGCAACACCGACGCGTGAACGTTCCACGACCCGTGCCTCGGCACGTCCAATATCGACTGCGGCAGGATCCGTCCATAGGCGACCACGATGAAGACATCGGCCTGAAGTTGTCGCAACGCTGCCTCGAAGTCGCCAGTTCGAAGCTTGTCGGGCTGAAGAATTGCCGCTCTGGGAGCCAGACGCCGCGCCGCCTGCTTGACCGGTGGTTCCGACAGCGCTTGACCGCGCCCCGCCGGGCGGTCGGGTTGGGTGACCACTGCGCAGAGTTCCGTGGTCGCGGCCACGGTTTCGAGCGACGGCACCGCGAACTCGGGCGATCCGAAGAACACGGCGCGGGCACGTGGCGGCGCGCCGGATGACGACGTCACGATCCCGCGTCCTCAACGTCGGCGGGCGTGGACATCGCGGTTGGGGCCGGCGCCGGGGCTACCGTGGACGTCTCGGAAAGAGAAGGCGAACGCGAAGCCGGAGGCACCGCCGAAGCCACCGGCAGCGGAGGTAGATGCTGCCGGTACTGCCCGCGTAGGCCGTCATCCATGAGCAAACGCGCCGCCTCCGTCAGCACGACGCGGGCTTCACTGATCTCGGCCCGGAGACCCGCGGTCACGCCTGGGTGGAGCGTGTCCGCCGACAGGTCGGACATCGCTTGATCGTACGCGTCTTGGATGTCCGGCGCCGCGGCGTTGCGCGAGATGCCCAGAATTTGGAAGTAGTCACCCGCCATGACCAATGCGTACCGAGCCAAGACCAAAGCGCGGTCGGCCTCCGAATCGTCCTCGGTCACCGGAGCGCGACCGGGTTGGACCAGTGCCGCACTAACCATCAGGGGGAGCTCCAGCGTCCTTTGGCTGGTTTCGTCCTTCAGTTCCTCGAGCGCGCTTTCGGCCGCGGCTTCGTTCTCGCTCGCCCTCGGAGGCGCAAGCCCGGTCGAAACGGCGGTGTCGGGTGGCGATCCGGCTCTCGCAGGCCGCAGAGCGCCGACCGCGCGAACGACATCCCGGATCTCGGCATCGAAATCGGCTTCGATGTCGTCGGACAGGGCGGCGAACAATCCGGGCGCCGGCCGCACCGCAACCAAAGGTTTCAGGGTTGGCGTCCATGTGGGAGTAGACGTGGATCGCCGCGCCGACGCCCCGCCGCCTGAATCGGCCCGCGCATCGTCAGGCGGCGGCGTGACCGGCGTGGATTGCATGTGCCCCGAATCATCCGCGCGCGCAGCTACCACCGCGGCGACGGACCGGAATCCCGAGGCCGTGGTAGCGTGTGGGCCCGACGCAGGGGTAGCGTGCGGGCCCGACCCCGGGTTGGCGTGCGGGCGCGACGGCGGGGCAGCGTGTCGTCCCGTTCCAGCTTTACTCCCCTGCGACCCCGAGTCGTGCGGCCCGGGCGGCGGGTCGTCCCCCGACCGAAGCGCCGCCCGCGCCACCGCGTCCTTCACCTTCGCTACTAAAGCATCGGGCACCAGAGGCCGGACAAAAACTCCGTCCGCCAGATCGCGCAACCGCGATTCCTCGTCCGCGTCGCCAAGCAGGAAGATCGGAACTCGACCGCGCGGCACCGACCGCACCTTCGCGAGAGCCACGTTTGGATTCGCGCTCACGACTTGAGACGCCAGAACGATCAAGTCCGGACGCGTGGCGGTGATCCACCCGGACAGCCCTTCGCCCGGCTCGACTGCGGCCGCTTCGACGCCCGCCGCCACGGCGGCCCGTCGAATGCGATCCGCCTCGTGTGGGCCGGCAATGATCAGCAGTTTCACGAACCGGCCAGTCCATAACGGCGCCGCCGCTCGCGAGACAATCGGCGGTCCGGACTGCGCCGTGGCGACACGGCTCGGACCGGGCTTTCTCGCGAGCGAATCGGCACGAGCTACTTCTTACAGCTATCCTCACCCATCGGCTGGAAGCCCCGGCCCATGTCGACCTCGTAAATGTGGCTGACCTCCTTGGGCCCTTTCTTCGCCATGGTCTCCCGAATCTTCGTCTTGGCGCCCATCATGAAGCCATCCTCGGTGAAGGTGACCGATTCCCCCGAGACCGGACCGAGTCCCATGAACGACGATCCCATGCTGTCGTAGCCGATAATGGTGGCTTGGTTGGTTCCCGAATCGTGAGCAATCTGAAAGATGCCGCTCATGGCGGGCATCGTCTTGGACTTCGGCAGGTTGTATTCGCCGTGCCAAGAGAAGCCACCAAATTCCTTCTTGATCTTGACCGTCGATTTCGCGGTCACCTCGGGGGAACCCGGGCCCATCGATCCCGCGGCGAACTTGGTGTCGCAGTGCCAGTGGCCCTCGAACCCCTTCATGAACGCCTCCAGGTCCTTGGAGGGCATCGGCAGCGGCGCGGCGGGAGCGGCGGGAGCAGACGCGGCCGCCGGCTTGGCCATCATCTGTGCCGGGGAGGGAGCGCTGGCGGGCATCGCCGGCATGGCGGCCGGTGGCTTCGCGGCCGGAGCCGCCATTGGTTTGGCCGCCGCGGGAGCGGGCGCCGCGGGAGCCTGAGCGACAGCGGTGGCCGAGAAGGCGAGAGCTGTCAAAAGACCAGTCGAATAAGCTGCACGAATTTTCGTCATGGAACCTCCTGTCGATGTCGTGGAACTACTTTGGAAGCGGAACTTAGGACGATTCGCGTTTTGTCGCCACTGCCGAACGCCGCGCCCCGCCGCGCCGAAGAATTGCGCCGCGCCCCGTCCCCATGCGAGGCTGGCGGGACTTGCCGCGCCTCGTCTATTTACACCCCGCCACCCAGGTGGATATCCCTCCGAAACCACGCAGGGACTAGAATCGGCCCGTGAGTATCGTGCCGAACCGACCCGAGCCGAACACCGACCCGTCACTGCGGGCACCTGAAACCCTGACGGTCCCCCAACGCACGCAGCGCGTGGAGGTGGCGGACCTATACGTCAAGAACCTCGGGCCTTGTCGGTATGAATCGCCAATCAAGGAACGGCTGGGGCAACGCGCGTTGCACCACGTCGGTCAGGCGGAGCGCGTCTTGCTGGACGACCGTCTGTCCGAAGTCGCGGGCAGCGATGCGCCCGTGACCGAGCGGGCCACCTTCGAGCTGGCCGGACCACGCGACCGCCTGTTCTTCGACCCGAAAACGCTTCGCTGTGGAATCGTCACCTGCGGGGGCCTCTGTCCCGGCATCAACAACGTCGTGCGCGGCCTGGTTCTGGAGCTGACCCACGCCTACGGGGTCGCCGAGATATTCGGTTTTCGCTATGGGTTCGAGGGATTGGTCGCGCATGAACCCTTGCGCCTGGTCCCGAGATTGGTCCGCGACATCCATCAACAGGGCGGCACGATCCTCGGGACGTCGCGCGGGAGCCAGGAGCCGGCGCGCATGGTCGACACGCTCGAGCGCCTGGGCATCGGCGCGCTGTTCGTGATTGGTGGCGACGGGACGTTGCGGGGCGCGACCAAGATTTTGGCCGAGGCCGAACGCCGCAAGCTGTCGCTGGCGATCGTGGGGATCCCCAAGACCATCGACAACGACATCCACTTCATCGACCGCAGCTTCGGCTTCGAAAGCGCGTTCGCGGCAGCCGTCGAAGCCATCCGCAGCGCGCACGTCGAGGCGACGGGCGCCCGCAACGGCATCGGGCTGGTCAAGCTGATGGGCAGGCATTCGGGTTTCATCGCCTGCCACGCGGCATTGGCCAGCACCGACGTGAACTTCGTCCTGATTCCCGAGGTGCCCTTGCGCCTGGACGGCGACGGCGGCCTATTGCGGCACCTAGAAGAACGTCTTGCCGAGCGAGGACACGCGGTCATCGTGGTCGCGGAAGGCGCCGGCCAGGACCTGTGCCTCGACCCGCCCGAAAGAACGACGGAACGACCGCCGGCGCGCGCGGGCGAGGCTTCCGCCCCTGTACCCGGGGCCGCGGGCGCGTTCGCGTCTGGTTCCGCGTCAGCGTCCGTCGTGTCCGCGTCCGCCGCGGCAGCGTCAGGTTCGTCCAGCTCAGCCTCTGCTTCCGGCGCCCACGGGTCGGGTCCAATCGTGGCGTGGGCCGGCGAATCGCCCCCGCCGCCGCGCACCGATGCCAGCGGCAATGTCCGCTTGAAGGATATTGGGATGGTTTTGCGGGATCGCATCAACCAGCACTTCGACCAAAAGGGAACGCAGATCACTTTGAAGTACATCGATCCCAGCTATCAAATCCGCAGCGTCCCGGCGTCCCCTGCCGACAGCGTCTACTGCTGGAACCTGGCCCGCAACGCCGTGCACGCCGCCATGGCCGGCAACACCGAAATGCTGATCGGACGCTGGCACGGCCGTTTCGTTCACGTTCCCCTGCCGCTCGCGACACGCTTTCGAAAGCAAGTCGACGTCGCCGAAGATCTGTGGATGTCGGTCATCGAATCGACGGGACAGCCGGTCGGCTTCGGGTGACCGGTCGGCCGAGGCGATGGAGCCGGGGCGCTCTTCGGGGCCTACCCGGTGTGGCGACCACCGGGACCGCTGGCGACTCTATTCGATGAACGGGTCGACGCTTTCGTGTTTGGATGGGGCAGCTTCTCGCACTTGCTGAGCTTGGAGGCACAGAGGCGTGCATTGCGTGCGGTCAGACAGCGGTGGCCACGGGCGGTGGTGCTGATCAGTTTCCTTCGGGGAAGCGACCCGCCCAGGTCTCCCTCTCCAGGTGAACGATGGGTGCGTGGAGCGACGCGGTGGTTGCTGTCACCCTTTGACCGCGAGCGCGAGGGCTCCCCGGATCGATCGCGGCAGTTCTTTCCGCATGCCGGATTCGTTCGCCCGCTATCGGAGGATGAGTTTCGTGCGACGGCCGCGGAGGCGGGTTTTCAGGTGGCGGTGTACCAGGGTCATCCGTACGGGGCGGCGTTGCTGGTTTGATGCAGATACTCCATCCTTGAAAGGCGCCGGGGCCGGAAGCCCGTGTTGTACAGGATGATATCAAAACGCTGGGAGCGTGAGTTGCGGCCCCCCGGTGGTAGCTTTTTCTGTTCGCTTCGCGCGGTTCTGTCGGGCTAGTGCATCGCGAACCGCGAGTCTCGCGTATACGACATTCTGCGATTCGCGATCAACCAAATTCACGGTGACGCCTCGCGGATTGGTGCTGTCACGGCCGCTTTCCTGCGGCACGCCCCTACAACGTCGACTGCGGATCGACGTCGACGATCAACCGCACGTCGGGTCCTAGTTTCACGGCTGCCCCCGCCCGTGCCGCCGCCGCCAGGGGCGCGCGATCGGCGGCCGCCAGCCACACCTGAAACCGGGATCGCCCACGCACGCGCGGAATTGGCGCCTCCGCGGGACCACGCAGGCGCACGGCGGAGCCTCCCACGGCCATCGCGGCCTCGGCGACCGCGGTGGCGTCGCTGCGCACACGGCGTTCGTCGGGGCCGTCCAGGCGCAGGACCACCATCCGCGTGAAAGGTGGATAGCCGGCCTCTACGCGTGCCGCCAGCTCGCCGCGGACAAAGCCTTCGTAGTCGTGAGTGCGCACCGCGACGATTGCCGCGTGCTCGGGATTGTACGTTTGTACAATCACGCGACCCGGCTCGTCGCCGCGACCGGCGCGTCCCGCCACTTGCTCCAACAGCTGAAACACGCGCTCGGATGCGCGAAAATCCGGCAGGTGCATGGCCTGATCCGGCTGCAACACACCGACCAGCGTGACGCCGCCGAAATCGTGCCCCTTGGTGACCATTTGCGTGCCGACCAGGATGTCGATTTCGCCCGCGTTCATGGCGCGCAGGACTTCGTTCAAGTGTCCGCCGCCATCCGCATGGCCCGCCGCGCTGGCGCCAGCCGTATCGCGATCCAGCCGCGCGACTCGGGCATCGGGGAAGTGTTCGCGTATCAACGATTCGACGCGTTCGGTGCCCATTCCCAGGCGATCGAGGCGCGGCAAATGGCAACCCGGACATACGAGCGGCACGGATTCCTGCGTGCCGCAGTAGTGACAAACGAGGCGATCCCGGCCCCGATGGTAGGTCATGGACACGGTGCAATGCGCGCAGCCGACCACGTGCCCGCACCCCCGGCACAACACGACCGTCGAGAACCCGCGCCGGTTCAGGAACAAGATGGTCTGCCGACCCGCCGCCAGATTCGCGGCCACGGCCTCGCCAAGCGGCGCCGACAGCAATCCGTCGGGGCCGGGCGGATGTCGGCGCAGATCCACGATCTCGACCGGCGGCAGTGCCCGCGCGGTGGCGCGGTCGGGCAACAGCAGCGCACGAAAACGCCCAAGCGCAACGTTGCGCTTGCTTTCGAGCGACGGCGTGGCGGAGCCCAAAACGGCGACCGCCCCCGCGCGCTGGGCACGGACCACGGCCAGATCACGGCCGTGATAGCGCACGCCTTCTTCCTGTTTGAACGACGAATCGTGCTCCTCGTCCACGACCAGCACACCGAGATCGCGCACGGGTGCGAACACCGCGGATCTCGCGCCGAGCGCGATCCCGACCTCGCCGGCGCGCAGGCGGCGCCAGGCACCAAGACGCTCCCGCGGCGGCAGGGCACTGTGCAACACGGCCACGTCGTCGCCGAACCGCGCGCGAAACCGACCCGCAAGTTGCGGCGTCAACGCAATCTCGGGAACCAGGACCAGGGCGCCGCGCCCGGCGGCGCGCGCCTCGGCGATCACGCGCAGATAGACCTCGGTCTTGCCCGAGCCGGTCACGCCCTGCAAAAGAAATGTCGCGTATCCGCCTCCAAGCGCGCCGGTGATCTCCGCGATGGCGCGCGCTTGACCGGCGTTCGGCGACGGAGGTTCCTCGCCGCCCGCAACTCCGCCACGACGGGCGCCCACATTGCTCGCTGGACGCTGATCGACGCGCGCCAACCCCGCCGCCACCAAGGCACGAACGTGGCCCCGCTCGCCAGAGGACAGAGCGCCAAGCCTCAAGCCATCGGCCGCGCCGCCAATTTTTTCGAGCACGGCGCGTCGGGCGCGCGCGCGTGGCGGCAACGTGGCGACGTCGCCCGCAACCGCGACCACGAACGGCACGGTCGCGGACGCGCGGCGATCACGCACTTCGTCGCCGACTTCGACCAGGCCGGCGCTTTCCAACCGCGTAATCCGCGCCGCCGGCGACAGCCCGCCCCTCCCCATCCGCTTGGCGATTAGGCGCCACGGAAGCTCTCCGCGCGCCGCCTCCAAAAGCATCCGCAGGACGGGATCGACGCTGTTTTCCCCGACATCCACG
Organism: Pseudomonadota bacterium; assembly: GCA_017881245.1. Taxonomy (GTDB): domain Bacteria; phylum Myxococcota_A; class Polyangia; order Fen-1088; family Fen-1088; genus FEN-1088. Next base: position 3,018 of record JADGRC010000436.1, on the reverse strand, counting down.
CCCCCCAACGAGATCTGTGTGGCCGTGCCCTCGCCGCGCGCCGCGCGCTCCCCAGCAGGTGTCAACCGCACCAAACGTACAGCCTCGGCGCGCTCGCCCTGAGGCAACCCCGCGCGAAGCATTTCGCCCAACGGCGCTTGGTAGTAGTCGGCGGCCCAGCGGCACAGCCCCATCAGGTGTTCGTCGAACGCGGGCTCGCCACCGACGACGGCTTCGATGTCGCGCACCGCGCTCGGGGTGGCGCGCGCGGGTCCAAGAACGAACCCGGTCACGGTTCTGCCCCCAAACGGAACGACGACCTGCGTTCCAGGGGCAATCCGCGCTCCTGGACGCGGGTCCCGATACGTGAACGTCCCCGCCACGGGCAACGCCACCGCCACCTCGAGAAGATCGCCCTTCAGTGCGTCCGCGCCGGCACCACCCGCGTCGCGAGGAATACCATCGCTGTCACCGCCATCGACGCCGGGCGTGGCGACGTCGCCTCCGCCGGCGTCGAGGCGGCCTTCGTTCGTCACTTGGCGGCGCGCGACTCGGCCAGCAGGCGCTCGGCGCCGGCCCGCACGTCCGCGCCGATGTCCGTGCGCTTGAGCGCATGATACAGCACCGCCAGTACGTAGCCGGCGCGATCACCCGCGTCGAACCGGCGACCGGCCATCTCGATACCGCACAGGCCGTGCTCCGCGCACAGAGTCGCCAGGCCATCCGTCAACTGGATCTCGTCACCGCGACCCGGCGGCGTCCGTTCCAATATCGCGAAGATCTCCGGCGGCAACACATACCGTCCGATGATCGCCATGCGCGAAGGCGCGGTCCCGTGCGCCGGCTTCTCGATCAGCTTGGACACGCGTAGCGTAGGACTGGACCGGGAGGGAAAACCTCCGTCGTCGATGCGTTCGCCGCCGGCTATGCCGTATAGATGTTCCTGCCCGACCGGAACTTCCTGTAGTCCGACCACTCCGACACCTTGTCGTTCGTACACGCCCAACAACTGGGCCACCCCGGGAGGCTGCCCCACGAACAAATCGTCGCCCAACAACACGGCGAAGGGCTCGTCACCGACGGCGTCGCGGGCGCAAAGAACGGCGTGGCCAAGCCCGCGCGGCTCACCCTGCCGCACCGAAACGAATCGCGCCATGGCCGATATGCGCCTCAACGCGGCCAAGTCTTCCTTCCTTCCCTTGCGTTCGAGCAAGGCCTCCAAGTCGGCGGCGCGGTCGAAGTGATCTTCGATGGCACCTTTCCCGCGCGCCGTCACGAAGATGATTTCCTCGATGCCGCTGGCGACACACTCCTCGACGTTCAGTTGCACCGTCGGGACGTCGACGATCGGCAGCATCTCCTTCGGTATCGCCTTCGTCGCGGGCAGGAAACGCGTTCCCATTCCCGCCACCGGCATCACGGCCTTGCGCACCTTCTTCATGGAATCTCCCGCGGACCATTCTACGGTCACGTCAGACGCGCTTCCAGGTCGACGGCGCCGATCGCGGCGAAGATCGCGCAGGCGGCCGGCTCGCCGCTGAAGGTGAAGCGGACGCCAAATCCGAGCCCTCCCCCTCGGCAGCGCCCACGCCAGTGCCCACGCCAGCGCCCACGCCAGCGCCGCCCACGCCAGCGCCAGCGCCTCCACCCTCGCCCACACGCTCGATTCCGCCTTCGACCGCTCCCCCATCCGATTGGCCCGCCCACCGGTCCGACCCCCCATGCCCGGCGGCCTCTGGAATTGCGGTCGGGCCCACTCCTTTTCCCTGGTCGATGTCCCACAGCACCCGCAACAATTCCGCGACCGCCTCGTACAGAATCTCGGGGATCTCGTCTCCCTCGGGCAGCTCGTTGAGCGCGCGGGCCAGGCCCACGTCACGGTAGATTGGCACGCCTGCCTCACGCGCGACCTGCTTGATTCGCTCAGCCAACAGGCGCTCCCCCTTCGCCACCACCGTCGGGGCCGCGTCGGCGTCGCGGTCGTATCGGACGGCCACAGCGATGTGATCGGGATTCACCACGACGAAGTCGGCTTTTCGGACGTCGTCGACCATGCGTTGCTCGCCAAGCTCGCGATGCAGCCGCTGGCGTTCGGATCGATGCTTGGGATCGCCCTCGGCCTCCTTGTATTCGCGTTTGACCTCCTCGCGCGTCATCATCATCGACCGCCGGTGGCGGCGGCGCACGATGAGCCAGTCGATCGCCCCCCACGCCACGAGCACCAGGGCGACGTGGATGCCGAGGCGGCGCGAAAACACACCCAGCGCCGCCAACACCGACGACGGCCGCGCCCCTGCCAGGCGAGGCAGCGCGCTTGCCCCCCAACCCATGCTATTGACGGCCACCAACAGGACGATGCTGACTTTGAAGAGTCCCCTGGCCATCTCGACGACCGTCCGCGGCGAGAGCAACTTTTTGAGTCCGGTGGCCGGCGACAGTCGCGTGAAGTCGGTGCGCGCGGCTTGCCACGCGAACAAACCACCCGTCTGCATCGTGCCGACGAGGACGGCCACCACCAACGTCGCACCCAACGGCACCGCCAACAACGGCCCCAGAACGTGCAATGCGGTGCCCGCCGAGGCTACGAAATCCGCGGCTCCCCCTCGGCAGGCCGTCGCCAGGGCTCGACGGTAGAGGTCTAGAAGTCGTGCGACCCCAACCGGGGCCGTGGCGGCCAGGATCGACACCAACACGACGAAGCCGAACGCCGCGGAGAAGTCACGGCTGACCGCCACCTGCCCTTTTTCTCGGGCCTTCAATATTCGCTGAGGGGTCGGCTCCTCGGTAGGATCTGAATGCGCCTCGGCCAAACTTGTGACTCCTTTGTGTGCGGCCGGAGCCCGCCGGTTATCTCCCGCCGTCCTTGGCGGTCACGTTGAGCGCAGGCCGCTCGGCGCCGGCTCCGTCAAGCGACGCGCCCTCCGACGGATGCTTCCCGGCGCGGACAGACGGCAAGGCGGTCTTCGACATCGGGGGCATCCCGGGATGTGGCGACGGGATGAGCCGCAGCGGTGGGCCACCCACCCCCGCGGGTCCGTG
>JADGRC010000435.1 GCA_017881245.1 Pseudomonadota bacterium | reverse complement strand
CGGGTTGGGGGCGTGGCTTGTCAGATGCCGTCGCTCCGAGCTTCGCCGAACGCGGCGTCCTTCATGCGCTTGTCGAAGTATCGATCGAACCCTGTCTTGGCTGCCTTGTCCGCTGTCTTGCCCATGGTGACCATTAGCGTAACATGTATGTTACGCTCCCGCACACCCTTTCAAGGTGCTTCCCGATCCCCCACCCGATCCCCCACTCGTGGCGCCCGAACGATTCAGCGCCGGTCGTGGCGGTCACGGCAGCCAGACGCCATGAGGCCCAGAACGTCCATGACCCAACGCAACCCGAGTTAACAGCGAACGCGCGCCACTTCAGCTTCGCCTTCGCCTAGAACATCGAAGATCTCGGTCAACTCTCTCGGCGGGGCTGGGGGACGGGCGAAAACCTCCTGAATCCACAGCGTGGCGTCGCGCGCGCGAACGTCGCGTACGCCGCTACATCAACGAAAACGGATACGTGATCACCTGGCTCATGTTCGATGCCGGGAACCGCAGGCCGCCCACGACGCCCTTGATGCAGCCGGTGAGGCCGCCCTTGTGCAAGATGACGGGCGCCTCGACCTGCACGCCTTTCACGGCGCCCGTGCGCAGGATGCGGAACCTCACCGTGACGCGGCCCGGGACGAAGGTGTACTCGTCGGGCCGCGCGCGCGCGACGCAACCGAGCACGGCTTCCTCCTTCGTACGGAAGCGCGCGTCGATCTCGTCCTGCGACAGCTCGTGCCCGCCGGCGTCGTTCGAGAAGTCGAGGCGCAAGGTCTCGGACCGCGACAGATCCTCGCCCTGCCAGACGATCTTGAGGTCGGCGGCGCGCAGCTTGATGGGTTCGGGCTCGTCGACGGGTTGACGCCGCCCGCCGCTCGGCGCCGGCGTCGGTGACGGCGAGAGCGGGCCGAACACATCCGAGGGCGGAACCTCGGTCGTTGAGGAGCCGCCCGGCGCGACCGGGGCGCGGTCTTCGGGCGGCGGCGGTGGGACGTAGGCCGGGGACGGGCCCTCGCCCGTAGGCGCTTCGCGCGCCGGCGCCGACGCGACGAAGACCTCGTTGCGAGCGAGGCGCCGCGCGCCGCGCCGCCGCCGCCGATGCTCCTTGCCGCTCTTGGCGGGCTCGCCGGTGGCAGCGACGATCGGCGCGCGAGGCGCCGGGAGGGACCGCCGCCAGTAGAGGACGCCGGCGAGGCCCGCGGCGGAGAGGACGAGCAGCACCAAGAATCCCTTCATCGTCCTGGGCCGAGCCTACAAGACGCCGGCCCCCTATGTCATTGCCGTCGCCCTCGTGCTCGTGCGAGGCTCGTGCGTGGGATTGGTGTCGCCCGAGGGTGGTGGGTGATAACCTTGACGGCCGGGATGGCTCTATTCCTTGCCTTGGATCGTAGGTCCTGTTCGTCGCCTTGCGTTCGTTCCCGTCGCGTCGGGTGGGTCGCCTGCGTGGTGGCCGTCTTGTCCCAGGGGTTGGTGATCGCTCCGGTCGGGGCCGCGCCGGTCGAGAGACAGGATGCCCGCAAGCACTATGATGAGGCGACCTCAGCGTTCGGGCTGGGGCGGTACGCGGATGCGGCCGCCGAATACGAGGCCGCCTTTCGTCTGCGTCCGGATCCGGCGCTGCTGTACAACTGCGCGCAGTCGTACCGTCTGGCCGGAAATAATGTTCGCGCACTGGAGTTGTATCGCAATTACGTGCGACTTTACGGCGACGCCCCCAACGCGGACGACGCCCGCAAGCACGTGAATGACTTGGAGTCGCAAATCGCCTCCGACAAGGCCGCGGCGGCGAACGGCGCGCCGGCGCTCGCGCAGTCGCCCCGGTCGCCTTCCGTGTCGCCGGGCAATCCGTTCGGTCCAACGTCGTCGCTCGGGCCTGGCGAGGTCCGTGGTGCCGCCGCTGTGGCCTCGCCGCCACCGATGCCGGTGCCGACCCCGAACCCGACGCCGATGACAATCTCATCGCGTTCGGCACCAGGGGGTGCGCTGGACCTAGCGCCAGCGTCGGCGCCCAGCCAAGGCCCCATCGACACGATGCCCCGGTCGACGGTGTACCGGCCGTGGCTATGGGTCGCGATCGGTAGTGCCGTGATTGCGAGCACCGTGATTGTGCTTTTGTCGACTCGATCCGACAAAGATCCAAACGCGACCCTGGGAAGGGTCAGCGGAAACTGATGAACTCTCCGTCGCTCGGGCGCGGAACGCCGGGTACCCGGACGGCTCGACTCTGTCGTTCTGGTACGACTCCCCTCCCGGTCTTGGGGCTCGCGTTGGTGGCCCTCTTGCTGGGCGCGGGGACATGCAGCAAGACGCGGGCGTGTCTCGCCGGGACGGTCTTTCTGTCGGTGCGGTTCGGACCATTTTCTGGAGCGGATCGTCTGACCGTCGGCGTGAGCGTCGATGGGGGCGGCGAGAAGGTCAGCTCGCTTCCGCTGTCGGGTCAGTCCGGTGGAGGCGTCGAGATAACATTTCCGTCCGGGTATCCCGCGGGAAAGCAACTGACGCTGCAGGTATCTCTGATGATGGACATGCTGCCCGTCGCGTCGCGGACCGTCTCGGCGTCGCTGTCATCCGGTTGTTCGGCGCTGGCGATCGATTTCGGGGGCGGCGATGCGGGCGGTGACATGCTGGCGACATCCGGTGGCCAAGGTGGCGGGGGGATGGGTGCTTTCGCGGGTGATGCCGGAGGCGGAGGCTTGGGCGGCGTGGGCGGCAGTGACGCGGGCGGCGGCGGCCGAGGCGGCGTTACGGTTGGGGGCGGGGACTCGGGCAGTGCGGGCACGACCACCGGTGGAATGGGTGGCCAGGATACTGGCGGCGGTGGCGCAGGCGGCGTCAGCAATGCGGGCGGTGGCGCGGGAGGCAGCGACATAGGCGGTGGGGGCACGGCCGGAGGCGGAGGCACAAACGCCGGCGGCGCGGGAGGTGACGCCGGCACGGGCGGCAACCGTGACGGGGGCGTCGATCGAGGCTGTGTTCCGACCGCTTTCACCGAGAGCTGCTACAACAACGTCGACGACGACTGCAACGGGCTGATCGATTGCGCGGATCCCGCGTGCGTCCCGGTTGCAAAGTGCGAGCCCCTTGATCCGACGTTGGGGGCAATCGGCGCTTCGGTGCAGGACGGCGTCGCGTGTCCGGTCGGGGCGCAGGTCGCTCGTACACTGTCGACTGGTCTCTCGGCCGCGCCCTGTAGCGGATGTTCGTGCGGCGTCGGGACGGCGACCGTGGTGTGTAGCGCCGACATTTTCGCCTACACGGACAGTGCCTCCTCCACGTGCGCCAGCAACACGGGCGGGCAGCTCGTCACCACGCTCGACTCCACTCAGGGTTGTTTCACGCCGAACTGGCCGGCCCCACTCGTCGATGGGTTCCGGGCCGGCGCATTTCAAGGAAGAGCAACGGGAACCTGCCTGCCCAGTGGCTCCCCGACGAAGGGCACTCCGGTTTGGAACACGACCACGACGTTCTGTGGTTCGTCCGCCGTCGGCGGAGGTTGCGGTGCTGGATCTGCCTGCGTGCCGCGGACGGTGGTGGCGGCGGGCGCGTGCCTGCTCCTCGACGGTGTCCGCCCCTGTCCCGCGGAGGCACCGCGCCTCTCGGCCTGGTTCACGGGCTACTCCGATGGCCGAACCTGCGGAGCTTGCACCTGTGGCAGTCCCAGCGGCGGCAACTGCGGCCCGATGATCATCGCCGTAGGGAGCGATTCCACCTGTTCAGGCGCCGCGATCGACGGCTATTTGCGAGACGGCAATCATTTATGTGTTGGCGCTCCCGGAGTCTCCTCGCCCGGCCTTCAGTTCATGGGAACGCCGATCGCTCCGACGTGCGCGTCGTTGGCCTCGTCTTCGGGTGCCCTCAGCGCGACCGGACCGCAGACCCTGTGTTGTATGTGACGGTGATCCGGATGGTTCTTCCGGTTCGACCATGAGTCTCGGCGCCGTCAACGCGGTTGTGAACCGAACCGGTTCAGTGCGATCGTTTCAGCGGCGTAATTGGCACGACCAGGATGCCTCGTGCCCAACTGTCGCTCCCCGCCGAGGAAGGTTGGGCGGAAGCAACGGACGTCGGAGCAATCGGAGGCGGCGCGGCTGCGGGTGGTGGCTCGGCCGCGGGTGGCTCGGCAACCGGTGCACTCACGGACGCATTCCTGGATGCGCTTCGAGGAGTCTTGGGGGTCGTATTCAGAGCTTGAAGGCGCTCCTTGGGCTTGCGTGCGCCTCCCGCGTGACCACCCTCCGTAAGGGCTGCGTCTCGCCAGGCGGCGGCACGCCCAATCAGGGCTCGCCGGGGCGCCGCTACCGAGTCGACGCAACCGGCGCGAAGGGCCAGGGCGCCCTCTTTCCGCGTGGTGCCATCCGTTGCGCCTTGGTGCGCGAGCTCCGCCTTCACGCGAGCCGCCTCGGCGCGCGCCACTTCGGCATCCGTGCGGGCGGCCGCTGCCTCGGCGCGTGCGCGAGCGATTTCGCGTCGGGCACCTCGCAAGTCCAGGGGCGATCTTTCCAATGATGCCGATTGCGCCGATGACGCCGATGACGCGACCGATAGCACCTCGTTCGCGGGCGAGAGGTCGCTCGGCGCACGCTTCCCTCCGCGTAGTCGCACTACGGCTGGTGGAACCGAATCGTCCACGAAGGGATCCTTCCATAGGGATGGCAGGACGGCCTTCTCCTTTTCCTGGTTCTTCTTGGTCTCCATCGCCGTCTGGGCGACGACGCGCGCGATGCGGCCCGCGTTGGGCGTGTCGCCCCGCTCGGCCGTAAGCGCCTCCAACATCAGATCGGAATCCGAACGCTCCGACGATCGGGACGCCTGAGCCGCGGCCAACGGATCGGAAGCGTCCGACGCCGATTCGGAAGCATTCGTCGCGCGACCAGCCGTCAAGCTGCGCCGGTGACGCCGGTGTGGCCGGTCCTGGGTTTCGCCGGGGCCGATGTCGCGCAGCGGAGCGTCGCCCGGGAATTCGGGCGCGAACGTGTCGGCCGGAATCCAGCCGCCGGTGGGCTTCACAATTCGAATCCAACCGGGGGCCTTCGCCGGAGCTGTTCGAACCGGGGTGCCCATTTCGAGGTCCTTGACCGGCGGCGCGGTGAGCTGGGGCCGGGACCGCACCGTCACGTCAACGCCGGTTTGACCGTTTGGTCGCGTCACGTCGGATCTCACCTCGGAGGCGTGAGCCAGCGAGATTCCGACAATAAGTGAGACGCTGACGAAACCGAAAATTCCAGACATCTGAGGCCTTCCCGGTCCGCCGCGACAAACGGCGTCAACCGACACGGACGAAAAACACGGCCAAGCTTACGCGAAAGTAATGGTGTTGATCCTCAGCTACCACAACATTTGGCTGGTAACAATCATGATGTGATGGACGCCCTTGTTTCACGTTTTCCTCGTGGGGGCACCCCTACAAGACGCCACATTATTGACACGGATCGTCCCGGCCGGCGTCGAGTGGATCGCGCCACGTCATCGACGTGTCGTTGGTCGATTCCCACCATCGTCAACATCTGGATCAGGACAAGCGATCGCGCCACGGATGCGCGCAGTTGGCGTTAGGTGCAAAATCACAAAAACAGAGTTATTGCCCGCCTCGGGATCCATGGCCATGTGGCCAGAGCCGGTCGCGATGAAGTCGGCCAGCTTGGGACCGTACTGTCACTATTAGGGGGGAATCTTGATGAATCGTCTGCTCGTTCTGGGTGTCACGGTGCCGTTGATTGTCTTCGCGAGCTGCAGCAGCAACTCATCAAGCTCCGGAACCGGTGGAAAGCCAGGCGGTACTGGAGGCGCCTCCGCCACCGGCGGTGCGGGAACAGGCGGTGCCGGTATGGGGGGAATGTCGGCTACAGGGGGAACGCCGGCTGCATCGGGGGGCGCGCCTCAGGGCGGCGCAGGCGGAACCGCCGCGGGTCCGACCTTGGCTCAGCTCTGTGGTGCCGCGACGGCGATGGGCGGCGCGGCGGGCGCGGCGGGCGGAGCCGGTGGCACCGCGACCGCTTCTCTTTCCTTCGTGAACCAAACCTATATCACCGACAACCGGGTGAATCCGAGCGAAGCGATTTTCAGCTTCATCAACACGGTTGACGATCCCCACACACAGGTTCTTCGCTTGCACAACGGCGGAACCAGCTCGGTGGAAATCACGAGCTTGCAGATCGTCGGCAACACGTTGGCCCCCGCGACTGGCGCGCCCGCGACGCCCGGGGCCGCGGGCGGAACACTGTTCCCCCAGACCTACAACCAGGTCAGCCTTCCGGCCGCCTTCAAGATGACGGCCACGGTAGCGACGTTTCCCACCACGTTGGCCGCGGGAGCCGACCTCGACGTCACGGTCCAATTCCTGTCGACCAAGACCAACCCGCCTGATCGGTTCTTCAACATCGGCGGGCAGTCGGTCAGTGCCGTGTTGGTCGCACAGACCGCGGGCGGCTGCATTCCAGCGGGGCTCTACGCGACGTCATTGTGGAACAACAGCGAGACGGCTCCGGACCCGACCGCCAATCCCCCCGTCCTTGCATCCCTTAACTGGGCTCGCTACGAGCCGACGTTTGGCCAGATCCTGGCCACCTTGGGCTACAAAGTGAATGTTGGATCGGCGTACATCATGTCGCTGAACACCTTCCTAATGGGTATTCCGGCTCCGGGTGACCAGACCGAGGAGGTTCAGGTACACAAGTTTGTCAAGGCGGATGCCACCACCCCCGTTGAATTGTTGACGGTGGGTCGGTTCTCTCCCCCGACCGATGCGCCCTTCGGTTGGTACCCGACTGGCATGCTCACGGGCTCCGTGGCGGGTGGCGCGAGTGGCGGGGCCGGGGGCGCGGCCGGTACCGGGGGCGCGGGCGGCGCGGGAGGTGCAGCCGGAGCGAAGGGTGGAGCTGGAGGCGCCGCGGGAGCGGCGGCGGGCGCGACCGGAACCGCGGGCGCCGCCGGCACTGCGGGAGCTACGGGAGCAGGAGGCGCCGGAGGTGTGCCGCCTGTCGTGACAGACGCACAGCCCGCGCCTTTTGTCGCTGGCTTTACCGCCCAGGCAGCGATGAACCAGGCGGCGACTCAACCGGCCCCGCTCAAGGTCGTCGCCACGATGCTCTCCAGTCCTCTGGGCGTGGACTGGAACACCTCGAATTACAGCGAAATGGTGCTGCCGCCTCTGAAGATGGGCTCCGCCACCACATTCGATCCAGGCACGATGACATTTGGGATCTGGGCGTTCACGGACCAGCGGTCGGCGGGCGGGGTCGGCTCGGATGGGGTGTTCGCGCCCAACGTCCCCAACGGGGACTATGTCTACTCGGAGGATGCGCTGAACGTTCCGCCGGACGCCGCCCACACTCACCGGTTGCGAGTCTATCCGCTGAAGAATCGGGCTGGCGTTGTGGTGCCGCACAGTTATCTGCTGGGCTGGGAAGAAGCGGGCAACGCTGACTACAACGATTACATCTTCGTGTTGAAGAACGTCAGCCCTGCGCCCTGATAGGGCATAGGGCTGCTGGGCCGGAAGCTACCGTGGGGCGCTCGTCGCCCCACGGTGGGAACCTCCGGCCCGACTCGCTCCTCGCCCATTCCTCGGTGCGGCGATAGACGGGTATCAATCCGGCCGTCGGTGGTAGCTCGTCAAAGATCGTAGGTTGCGTTCGCTACCCGGGGGCCGTCACCAGGCGCCCCCCGCCGGTAAGTCGGCCGGTTTTAGTACGTCAGCCCGTAACCGTACGCGTACAACGGATCGTAGGTCGCGTCGCCGAAGTTGATCGGGATCTGGGTCATGGTTTTGGGCCAGCTCTGCGGCAGCTTTCCCGAAGGATGGGCGTCGCCGAGCAGGATGTCGGTCACGCCCGCGCCTTCGCTGCCCGGCAACCATGCCGCCACGACGGCATCCGCCATGGGCAAGATGGAATCGAGCAGCATGGGGCGACCCGACATCAGAACCACCACGGTCTTCAGCCCAGCCGCTTTCATGCCCTGAACCACGGCGATGTCCGCCGCATCAAGGGCGAGGCTCGTGCGGTCTCCCGTCCCTTCGGCATACGGAGTCTCACCGATCACGGCGACGCCGACGGTTGCGCCCGCGACCGCTCCCGCCGGGGCGGTCACCGAATACGTCACGTTGTTCGCTCCCAGGGCAGCCTCGAAGGCCGCTCTCACGCTGGTAGCCCCGGTGACACCATTTCCGGTGGTGCCCTGCCAGGTGATGGTCCATCCACCGCACTGATTTCCCGTGTTGTCGGCGCTCTTGCCGCCAAGCACAATCGGGGCGGTTTTGGCCAGCGGCAGGACGTTCCCGTCGTTCTTCAGGACGACCATCGACTTTTGCACCGCTTCGCGCGCCACCATGCGATGTGCGGCGGATCCCACGGCGGCCGTCAGCGTTCGGTCGACCATTCCGGTCCCCGTGAACAATCCCATCTCGCATTTGACCGCAAGGATCCGACGAACGGCGTCGTCGATCCGAGTTTGAGGAACGGTGCCGGGGACCAGCGCGGCGAAGTATCCCAGCGTCGTGGGGATGTCGACCCGGAACAGCATGAACATGTCGATACCGGCGTTCAGGCACGCGCCAAACCCAGCCTGGTTTGCCATGCCCAACTGGAAACAGGCGTCGAAGTCCGAGATCACGAAACCACCGAATGCCAACTCGCCCTTCAGCGTGTCGGTGATCATGGCCTTGTTGATGTGCATCTTCGTGCCTTGCCAGCTGCTGTAGGAGGCCATGATGGAGCCCGCATGCGCCGCGACCGCCTGGCGGTAGGGTTCGAGGTGAATGGCCCGCAGGGCTGTTTCGTCTCCCGTGACGAGGCCACCGTTTTGGCCGTTGGCGGTGCCGCCGTCGCCCAAGTAGTGCTTGACGTTGGCCAGGATGCCGGTGGCCGTGCCTGCCGCCGTGAACTGGATTCCCTTCACCATCGTGACACCAAACATGGACGCGAGATCGGTGGTTTCTCCAAAGGCCTCGTACGTCCGGCCCCAACGCTCGTTGAGCGCGACGGCTACCACGGGCGAGAAGACGAAGTTGACGCCCGTCCCTTGGGCCTCCTGCGCCGTGATCTGCGCGACGCGACTGGCGAGGGAGACGTCGCGCGTGGCACCGAGCCCGATGTTGTGGGGAAACACGGTGGCGCCTTTCACGGTTCCGATGCCATGCACCTCGTCGGCCCCGTAAAAGAACGGAATCTTCAGGCGGCTGGCCAGCGCCGCTTTCTGGTACGCGTCGTTCATGTCGGCCCATCCGGTCGGCGAATTGGTCGCCGGTCCGGAGCCGCCCTGACTGAAGCCCGACCCGATGCCGTACTGGGTAACGAGGGCGGGAGTCAACGCGGCCCGCTCCATCTGCATCATCTGAGCGTACTTCTCGTTCGCCGTCATCTGGCCGAGCAGCGTCGTCGCGCGATCGAGACAAGCCTGAGTCGGAAAGGCCCCGGCCGGGACCACCGGTGCGCCCCCCATCGCACTCGTCGCGCCCGCGACACCGCCGGTGCCCCCAACGCGTCCACCGACACCTGTTCCCGTCCCGCCCCCCATGCCAGAGCCGCCGGTCGCTGGCGGAACTCCCTGACCACCGCTGCTGGTACCTTGCCCGCCGGACCCGGATGTTTGGCCCCCGGTGGCGCTGGTT
>JADGRC010000434.1 GCA_017881245.1 Pseudomonadota bacterium | reverse complement strand
TCTGCGCGCTCAGATCCTGAGCAAAGTCGACGGCATTGGGGTAGCGCCTGGCGGGATCCAACGCCAGGGCGCGTCTCAATATCTTGGCCGCGGGCAGTGGCAGCTTGTCGATGTGATCGAACTGCGACGTGGCAGGCCCGACCGCCGCGCGAAGCAAACGATTCAGCGTGGTCTCGCCCCGATATAGGAACTGATTGGTCAAGCAATAGAACAGCACCAGGCCCGCGGAAAAGATATCCGACCGAACGTCCACGGCCTCGGCGCGAGCTTGCTCGGGGGACATGAAACTGGCATTCCCCTTGACCAGGCCGACCTCGGTGCTACTGACTCGTCTGTCGGACTTGGCGATGCCAAAGTCGGTCAGCTTGACCTCGCCGCGGTACGACACCAGCACATTGCCAGGCGACACGTCGCGATGGACGATGTCCATCGGCGTCCCGTCCTTCGCGATCTGCGAATGCGCGTAGGCCAGAGCCTCCAGAACGTCGTGAACAATGAAGGACGCCGTCCTGAAATCCAGGGGCCGGCCAAATTGCTCGACGTGCCGTTGCAGGATCTGGCCCACATCCTTGCCGTGAATGTATTCGAGCGCCAGAAAGTATTCGCCCTCGGCCTTCCCGAAGTCGAAGACAGGAACGATGTTCGAATGCACGAGTCCCGATTGCAGCCTGCCCTCGTCGATGAACTGGTTAACGGCCTCTTGGTTGCGGGCCAGGTGAGGATGCATCCGCTTGACGACAAAATAGCGAACGAAGTTCTCCGCGCCCCGCGCGGCGGCAAAGAAAATCTCCGCCATCCCACCTTCACCGATGCGTTCGATCAGCTCATAACGGCCCATACGCGCCGGTGATGACGGTGCGACGTCCACGGCGCGCGAGAGCACGGAGCCGTCGTGAGATCGGGCCCTGACGTCCGCCAGCGGATCGGCGACCGGCGATGCCGGAGGTGGAGGTCCGCCTCCCATCACTGGACGGCGAGAATGACCTTCACTGTGCGGCCCCGGCGCCGGCGTCCCCGGGTTCAGCAAGGAAGCCGTAGTCGCCTGGTCGGCCGACCGCTCGGCCGGGCGAGCACCATCCCGCGGCGCGCGTCGAACGACGATCGCGACCAGTCCAGCGAAGGAAAGAACGGCGCCCGAGATCATCAGCCAGAGCCCCCAGTTCTCGGGCTTCTTGGGTGGCGGCGGAGCGGCGAAGGCCCCCAGAAGCCACAGCCCACCCCCGGCGGGCCAAGCCGCCCCCATGCGCCCGTCGCCGAGCAACAACGGACCGTTGGCCTCCCGGCCGACGAGCGAACCCAACTCCCGGGCCGGTTCCCCCGTTCCACCTGCTTCGAGGACTCTGGTCCCGTCGGAGAGTCCAACGGAATCTCCGGTCAGAGCGGTCACCGTTTTCAAGGCGGGACCATCGAGGAGCGTCGCTACCAAGATCACCGGCGCGACTCCCGGCCGTTTGGTGGGTGACACGGTCGCGGCCGCCGCGATGAAGGCCCGGCTGTTCCCAGGAAGGATTCCCGAGGCGACACCGTGCTCGTGTGCCCGCCGCACAATCTCGCTTTCCGCGAGGCCGCTCGCTCCCGGGCCCACCACGGCGAGCGGTCCATCCGCGATGATTGCGCTCAGGGGAAACGATGTTCGAACGGACGACCACCAATCCTCATTGTCCAGAAGGTCCTGAAAGGTGGCGCGATCCGCGCCCATTTCCAGGGCCGCCTGCAGCTCGCGAATGTGACCGGCGGCCACGGCCCTCGGTTCCAAGGCCCGCGCCTGCCCCGCCAGGGCCTGCTCGATTCGCCTGTGCGCTTGTTCGCCGAGGGGCGCAAGCTCGGGCGGTTTGACTTCGGTCCCCGAACGAAGGCCCAGGCCGACAACCGCCACCACCAAGCCGGCCGCCAGCAGAACCAAGCCCTCCAAGGGTATGCGCCTCCCGTCACTCGTCATACGATCCGTAGGCTCCGCCATCTTTGTTCAGATGGGGGCGTGGAACAACTCCGTCGGCGGAGAAGGTCGCCGTCGCGCCGCCCGCGGTCACGTCGATTCGCTGAGCGACCGGGCTGATGGTTGGCCCCCACAGCACGAGGCGATGGCTTCCAACCGGGACCCCCGAAATCTGAAACGAGCCGTCGGGACGGACACGCGTCCAGTAACCGTTCGGAACTACCAGGATGTCGGCCCGCATCTTCGAATGAATGTTGCAAAACACTTCGACGTGCCCCGGCTTCAACATCACCACCGGACTCGGACGATCGCCCGCCTTTAGGGGACCCAGATCAAAGGCATCTCCCGGCGTACGCGAAAACACATTGTGAAAGACCTTGTCCTGGTTCGGAAACAGAACGCGGGTTCCCACCTGCACAACCGAGACCGTGGGCACGAACTGTCGAGCCAGTTGCTTGATCTCTACGGTGGCGGAACGAGCTGCAATCGTCTTGGGTCCATCCAAATACACGTAGGCCTCCCCGACGGATCCCGCGTTCGATCGAACCTTCCCCGTAATCGCCGCTCTGGTCCCTAACGCTGGCCCGGTCGTGGAAGGACCGGCCTCCGTCGCCTTTCCCGGTGCGACGACCGAAGTGGCCGCCGACGGTGGCGATCCCAGGGGAAGCGAGTTAGGCGTGGCTGCCCCACCCATTTGCAAATACTTGAGAAGAGCATCGTGCATCTGCATGAGCTGAAAGATCAGCTGGCGTTGCTCGCGAATGTCCTGCTGCACACGAGAGAGGTCGGCTTCGATGCGAGCGAGATCCGCCGCCGTCGGGGCACGTGACTCGGCAGCCGGGACCGCCAGCGCCGCTCGCGCGACGCCCGCGACGAGCACCCCGCTCAGGAAAATCGAATGTGATCCGTGGCGCATGCTCCCCCCATCAATAGCTCAAGACGACGCTGCTCGTGAACACATCGTTGCGAACAACCGGAACTCCCCCGTACTCTCCGTTGTGAAGATATTCGGCTTTGACAGCGACCCAAGGACCGAGCACCAATCGAGCCCCACACGTGGTGCGCCAAGATTTCGTCAGGTATGCGCGATCCGTCCCTAGGGCCACGAACGCGTCGCGATACTCGGCCCGTCCGAGCACTCCCCAGGAAGGCGTGAGCATCGCATCCAATTCGAGATAGCCACCGCTGTGCAAGTCGAGCTGGTACACCTGCTGCGTCGCATCCCCCGCCGCTTTGCCCTTGAGCCAGGCGGCCTTGACATCCAACGGACCTACGCTCGCCTGTAGGTCGGGGCCAAAAAACCACATCGCGTGCTCATTACTGGTCGTGCGATCTTGCGCGCCGTAACTTCCCGAGAGCCCCACTTCGGCCTGAAAAGACAGGGGCAGACGAACGGACAGACGCGCGCTCGCGGTCTTCCCGGCGTTGCTGTCTACCTCGTCGTAGAAATGGAACTGTTCCGTGGTGTTCGACCCGTTCGTCAGCGCCACCGCGACGACCAGCCAATCGTCTTGGCCGAGCTTGCCGCGCACCTTGACTCCGACGGCCGTGCCAGTCGTGTAGCGCGCTATCAACGATGGAGTCACGCCAAAACGGCGATTCGACTTACGGTCGCGGTATTCAATGCCCAGAACCGATTCCATCTTGCCCACGAAGATGGACGTCCGTTGTGACTCTGTCGGCAGCCACTCCACCTGCGCCAGATCAACGTCGAAAAAGTCACCCAGTGCGAAATTGCTGCCCGTTCGTGGCATCAGGTTCACGCTGGCCGTGACTATGGCGTTCGGTATGGGCCTCGCGTCCAGGCGAAGGTTGACCTCGTTGATGATGAACCCCGGGGCGCCGCGAGAATGAATGCTGTCGAATCGATCCACGCCAGGCGCATTCCCCAAGTCGGCCACCTCGCCGCGCGAGTTGACGGCCGGCGCCAGGATGTCCCCCAAAAAGACCCAGTTGTATGAGTTGTACCCGGGGAACCTCTGATGACCATAGTCCTGCACGTAACCCGCACCGTCGCCCTCGGGCACGAAGAATCCCGCGTCGATGTAGCCGCTCCATCGCAACCTCGGTCGGGCACTCGCCGCCAACTCCTCGTTTTGACGGATCTGCTGTTCGAGCACGGTTGAATCGGCGTCATCGGCATCCGGTTTGGGTTCGTCCACCCCCGCGGACGGCGAAGCAGGCGACTCGGCCCACGTCCGAGCAGGCATAACGACGCCAACAAACAGAGCCGCCAGAAATGTCGTCAATCCCGCGCGAGATGCCCGCGAAGAGGCCGCCACCGACGGGGAAGGAACTAGGTCTACCTTCCTCAATGACCGTCCCCTCCGATTCCCGCATCGAGCTCGGCGTCCGGCAATCCGATGGCGGCCCCGGCCCCGGGCGCGTCCACGCCCGCATCCAGAATGACCGATGAGCCGACCTCGGGAGCGTTCGTGCCCCCGTCCGGTGGCGCGCCAAGAAGGGCTTTCCGCGGACTTCCGGTGAGACTGGACAAGAACGCCTCCAGATCCTCCCGCTCGCCCGCGGTGAGATTCAAGGGGGATAGGTCCGACCTACCAACGGTCTCGCCTCCCACCGAACTACCCCCGGCCTGATCGTAGTGCCAGATGACGTCGGCCAGCGTGGCGAAAGCCCCGTCGTGCATGTATGGCGCCGTCATCGCCACGTCGCGCAGACTCGGCGTCCGCCATGCCCCCTTGAATGATTCGTCGGGGTCGTTGGTGTTCTTCGGCTGCCCCCGCGCCACGAGATCGTCACTGTACGCAGAGCTGCGGCTGAATTCCTGCGCGGCCAGTTTCTTCAGTCCGGCATAGACCCCCCATGGCAGGCAGCTAGAGCCCGAGACGCAGTCGCATTTGGGCGCGCTCTGGAGGTCCGAGCACTCCGCCACGGTGGGAACAGTCGAGCCAATCTGTGGAATTCCAATGTTGTGCGGTTTTCCGTCAGAAAAGATGGGCGAGGAGTGACAGTCGATGCACGACGCCTTCCCAACGAATAGCTTCAACCCGCGCTTCGCCGACGGCGACAGTGCCGTCGATTCAGGCCCCTCGGCAACGAACCGATCGAACGCGGAATGGTCGCTCGACAAAAGCCACTCGTAGGCGGCGATCGCCTTGGCGACGTTGACGTGAACAAAGGTAATCGTCTGCTGCTGAAGTTTCGACAGCGACGCGTACTGGGTCTTGTAGTCGTCCGTCGTGGCGGTGGCTTCAGCTGGCGGTTGCAGCGTGTCCGCCAGTTCTTCCCACGTTGGCGGAGCCGCCGGAGTCGGATCGTCCGCCGAGGGACCCGCCGCCGGCGCCTCGGGAAAGATCCCGTACGCATCCCGGTAATGATTCACGATCACCCAGAAGGTTTTCATTCGGTGGCCGTTCATCGAGACAGGGCTCTCCATGACCTGCGCGGCCTGAGTCCACAACGAATCGGCGCGCCCGTTCCAATAGAGCAGCGGAGGGTGTATTGACGCATCCGTTCCCAGGGTGATCGCTGGCATGCGCGCGGCGCTCAGCGTCGATTGGCCGTTGACATCGTACCACCCGGCGCCAATCGAAACCGTCCGCGGCACCGACGTGAAATCCGAACCGAACCGAGAAGGATCGTGGCAGGAAGCACAAGACACGCCGATCGGTTTGCCAATCGGGGCTCGCGCGCTCGGCGACGTTCGACCGAGGGTATCCTTCCACGTGGCCGTCCCGGACAGGAGCGGTTCGAAATACAACCGACGACCGAGCGCCACGAAGGGATCCGCGGCCGGGTTCGGCTTGAGAGTGCCGGTGCCCGGGGCATCGGGCGTGCCCCAGGCTGTTTCATCGATGGGGAGATACCGGTTGGAGAAATCGGGGGCGATGGGAACTCCACACGATACAGGCATACCCACGCCCTGCTCTTCCGCCTGCTGCTCCTCGGAACAGATGAAAGCCAGACTGCGAACACGCCCCCATTCGTCGGACGTGAAGTCACAACCCTCGGCACCGCAGGCCAGCTTGTCCGCCCATCTGCCGCAGCCCGTCCCGACGATCAAACACCCGATTCCCCACGCCACCCGCCAATACCACATTTACAGATCACACTACCCGAGGCGCCCCGCGATATGAAGAGCCGCGGCGCAGTTTTCTTCTGCGCGCGGCGCAGATCAGGGCACCGTGGTAGCCGAATGTGACCGGGATGGTCGCATCCGGCCAATTTGATTGCCCACGCGCGGAATACGGTTTGTTGCGAAGGAATGCCCACAATTGCTTTTCCATCGGACTTCGCTGGATCCAGTCCATTCCGTAGACACGAAGTCTGTGGTTCATCTCCTAGTGTGGCGAATCGCGGCGCGGTGATCGCGTCGTCCGCTAAGCTCGATCGGCGGGACTCCATGTGTTCACCCTAACGGTCGTTGCCAGCGCGGAATGGTGTTTCGCGAATAGTTTGCGTCGCCAAGGGCGAAGCAGCAGTTTCTGCGTCGGCCCGCGGCGAAAATGCGTTTCGACCGCGCTCCGCCTTGGGCACGTCGCTTGCTGGACTCGCGCGACATGAGATCAGACACTTCCGACTCTTTTCCCCGGTTGATGCTTGGCTTGGTCGTGGCCACCTTCGCGCTACCGGCGGTTGCTCTTGCCGCCGACCCGACGGGCACCATCTCGGGTCAGGTGGCGACGAAGGCGGCCAAGTACCGTGTCGGGGTCGTCGTCTTTCTCGATAAGGTACCGGGAAGCTTTCGCCCCCCCGCGCGACCGGCGGTGATGGATCAGCAGGGGATGAAGTTCATCCCGCACGTGTTGGCGGTTCAAAAAGGCCAAACCGTGATGTTCACGAATCACGATGCGGTTCGCCACAACATCTTCAGCCCCGACGGCGAGAAGTACAATCTTGGCACCTGGGGCCAAGGAGAATCCAAACCTCACACCTTCAGTTCGGTCGGGATCTTCCACCAGCTCTGCAACGTCCACCCCGAGATGGGCGCGGTCATCGTGGTTCTGGAGAATCCCTACTTCGCGGTGACGAACGAAGACGGAACGTTCGTGATCCCGAACGTTCCGCCCGGCAAGTACACCCTCAAGACCTGGAGCGAAAAGTTACCGGAGCATTCGCAGCAACTCACGGTAACCGCTGGCGCTCCGACCAACCTTCATATCGATCTTGGGAGATAACGATGCGTTCAGCTCTGCTTGTTCTGCTGCTGACTGGCGCGGCTCTGTTGCTCTCGGCATCCCCTGCCTTGGCGGTTCCAGCCTTTGCCCGCAAGTACGGCACCAGTTGTCAAACGTGTCACGTCATCTATCCGAAGCTGACGCCGTTCGGCGAAGCTTTTCGCCGCAATGGATTCAAGTTTCCCGGCCGCGACGAAGAGTACATCAAGCAGGACATGGTCCCCATGGGACAAGACGCCTACCGCTCCGTATTTCCCAATGCGGTTTGGCCCGGTGTGCTCGCGGGCAGTCCACCGCTGGCCATCGGATTCAACGGCTTCGCATCCTTGCATCCCGACAAGACCTCTGGGGCCGCGCAGGCGGACAACGGCGCGCGCGTCAGCGTTCAGAACTTGATCGAGGAGGCCCATTTGTGGGCGGGTGGTAGCTTCAGCGAGCACATCGCCTACTTCGGCGAGCTGACGTTTGCCGATGGCGGCGTCGAGATCGAGCACGCCGAGCTCCACTTCAACGATCTGACTTCTTCGCGTCATCTGGTCAACGTCTATGTGGGGCACGGAGCACCGACGTTGACCAGTTTCGGACCACATTCGAGCACCATCGCGGATGCAATCATGCCTGGTTTGTCGGTCACCGGGCTTTACGGCGCCACCTCCGATTCATTCAACGTGATGGGCCAATACAATCTGGTAGAGGTGAATGGAATCGCTGGCGGTCGCTTCATCTACGCCATTGGTGTCACCTCGGGAGCGAACGTGGACGTCCGGACGACCGAAAATGTTCACGGCCACGTGGGCTTCAAGCTGGGGGGCATGCGGCTCGACGGGGAGGACGACACCACCGGCAACGCCGCGAAGCCCTGGGCGGAGGCCGCCTTGACCGTCAACCTGTTCGGCTACCGTTCGGTCTCCCAGTACACGAACGGCGCGATGATGCCCATGAATCTGGGCGACCGAACGAACGTGCTGGGCGCGAATGCCCGCGGGACGGTGGGTTCGTTCGAGATCAACAGCGGCGTCTATCAAGAGTGGCACAACCACGCCACCGCCGACGGCACGGGTGTCAAGGCGTTGGCCCAGTACGACGAGCTGTCGTACGTCGTATTTCCCTGGCTGGTGCCGGCTTTGCGCTTCGAATGGTCCAGCCTGCTTCCCGACGCCGGTTCGCGCATCAGCGATCTCAAGGTTCTTGTGGGCGCCGCCGCCCTGGTGCGGCCCAACTTGAAGCTCACGCTGGTGGGCCAAATCGAGCACGCCAACGGCGTCCCCGACGGAGGCTGGGGCCCGGCGGGCGGCTCAGCCAATCCCGCGATGGGCTCGGTCACCGAGCTTGAGGCAATTCAGCTGGGCGTGGCGTTTGCCTTCTGAGCCCTCACACACATCGACCATCGCCGCTCCGTCGTCGGCGGGCGCATCTTGGTGGGATGGGCACGATCCCCAGAACCTCGCTTACTACGCCAACAACGTTCCCTGTCGCACGGCCTGTCCGGTGGGCACGAACGCAGGCGGATACGTCGCCTTGATCGCGCAGGGCCACCATGAAGAGGCCTACGCTCTCGCGCGTGGGCCGAACCCGTTCGCTTCCGTGTGCGGGCGGATCTGTGCTCATCCCTGCGAGGCCGCTTGTCGGCGCGCCTCCATCGACGCGCCTGTCCACATCCGCGCCCTCAAGCGGGTGGTGGGCGAGAAATACGGAATCGAAAGCGGTCGTTCGTTCGACGACATCGTGAAGGTCGTTGACAAACCACGCGCGAAGGCCGCGCGCGCCGGACGGATCGCGGTCGTCGGTGCGGGTCCGGCCGGTCTGGCCTGCGCGCACGATCTCGCGTTAATGGGTCACGATGTCGTTGTCTTCGACGGGGCGCCGGTCGCCGGAGGCATGATGCGGCTGGGGATCCCTGCATACCGGCTGCCCCGCGCCCAACTCGAGCGGGAGATTGAGTTCATTCGCTGGCTCGGCGTCGAGATTCGGCTGGGGACGCCGATCGGCGGGAAGGTCAGCTTCGCGGACTTGACGCGTGACTTCGACGCGGTCTTTCTCGCACCGGGATGTCCGAAGGGGAAGTCACTCAAAATTCCAGGCGCGGAGCTCTCGGGCGTTCTGACCGCGATTGACCTTCTCGCCCGGGTGAATCTCGGACAGCCGATCGAAATCGGAAAAAGGGTGGTCGTCGTCGGGGGCGGGAACGTGGCCTACGACGCCGCCCGCTCGACTCGTCGGTTTGGCGGAACGTCCACCTCCCACGAGTCCTCGCACAACCTTGCCATCGACGCCGCCGTGGTCGCGTCTCGCCTGATGGGGTGCGAGGTAACATTGGTCGCTCTCGAATCGCGCGAAGAGATGCCCGCGGATCCCTCAGAAATCGCCGAGGGTTCCGAAGAGGGAGTTCGGCTCATCAACAGACGTGGTCCCAAGGAAATAGTCGGCGTCGGCGGCCGGGTGACGGCGCTCCGGACCATCGACGTCGCCCGAGTCTTCGATGATGCGGGTCGGTTCGCGCCGACCTTCACGCCGGGCACTGAAAAGGACATCGCATGTGACACCGTGGTCATCGCCGTTGGACAGATCGCGGATCTGTCGTTCCTGGGCGAGGGACACGGCCTCACGACCTCGCCGCAAAATTTCATCACGGTCGATCCGGGGACGCTTTCCACCAGCCGTGCCGGCGTGTTCGCCGGCGGCGACATCGCGTTTGGCCCCCGAATCGTCATCTCGGCCGTCGCCGATGGACGACGGGCCGCCCGCGCCATCGACACGCACCTCACCGGTCGCACCGACGCCCCTCCGCGCCATCGCCTGCGCGTCTTCTCGACCTTCGGATACGACCACCCCTTCGCGCTCGGTGACTACGAGACGCGTCCCCGCGGCGCGCTTCCGTCCCTGCCCATAGAGCGCCGCACAGCGGGCGCCGAGGTGGAGCGGGTCCTCACCGAGCCCGAGGCGCGGGTCGAAGCCAGCCGCTGCCTGCATTGCTGGGTGAACACGGTCTTCGATTCGTCGCGCATGAACGGCAGCGAATGCATCGAATGTGGCGGTTGTGTCGATGTCTGTCCTGAACAATGCATCGATCTGGTGTCGCTGCGCCGGATCTCGCGGGCACCG
This sequence comes from Pseudomonadota bacterium, assembly GCA_017881245.1. Taxonomy (GTDB): domain Bacteria; phylum Myxococcota_A; class Polyangia; order Fen-1088; family Fen-1088; genus FEN-1088. Next base: position 12,130 of record JADGRC010000434.1, on the reverse strand, counting down.
GGGACGAACCACCTTCGCCTCCCCGACGGCAGCCCGTTCCCGGCGCCGGGGCAGCCAGGCGCGGCCTTGATCAAGGACGAGACGGCTTGTATTCGCTGTGGCCTCTGCGCGCGCCGCTGTCCGGTAGGGCTCATCACCATGCAGGCGCTTTATCGTGAGGATGAGGCGCCGCTCTTGCGTCTGGCGGACACGGCGCTGTGAGGAGATCCGATGGCGCTCGACGATGATCTGACCTTCTCCGTCTCCGAAGAAGAGCTCGCGCGTCGCAAGATGTTGACCCTGTTGGGAGCGGGGGCTCTCTCGATCGCCGGCGTGGGCACCGCGGTCACGTCGTTTCGGTTCCTAGAACCGAACGTTTACTACGAAGAGGACACACGCGTCGGCGTCGGCCCGCCGGCGGACATTCTCTTCGGTACCGTCCTGGTGATCGCCAAACACAAGCTTTATGTCATCCGGTCGTCGGAGGGAATCTACGCACTGTCCTCCGTATGTACCCACCTCGGGTGCATGACCCGCTACGCCGAGGAGAGTGGGCAGCTGGCGTGTCCCTGCCACGGAAGTCGCTTCTCGCTCGATGGCCGCGTGGCGGCGGGGCCGGCGCCCCGTCCATTGCGCCGCCTCCAGATCACGCTCGAACGTGGAATACTGGTGGTCGATTCCAGCATAGAGGTTGGCGCCGACGCCTTTTTCAAGGTGGCCTGATGCGTCCCATCCGTCAGTTCTTGAGCCATTTTTATCGATCCATCGTCAGACATGGCTTTCCCGACACGAACCGCAACCGATCCCTCGCGGTGTTCACGAACTTCTTTCTTCATATCCACCCCGTCAAGGTACGGCGGCGCGCGATCGAGTTTCGACGCACCTTCTATCTCGGCGGCCTTTCGGCCGCGTGTTTCGTCATCCTGGTCGTGACCGGGGTGATGCTGATGTTCTATTACCGGCCGTCGGTGCCGGAGGCTTACCGCGACATGAAGGACCTGCAGTTCGTGGTGGGGGCTGGCGTCTTCATTCGCAACATGCACCGCTGGTCGGCGCACGTCATGGTGGCGCTGGTGTTGGCCCACATGGCGGTGACCTTCTTCCGTGGCGCTTACCGACCGCCGCGGGAATTCAACTGGGTGATCGGCGTATTTCTGCTGATCGCGACCGTGCTGCTTTCATACACGGGATATCTTTTGCCGTGGGACCAACTGGCTTACTGGGCGGTCACCGTCGGTACCAACATGGCCGAAGCCGCGCCCGTCATTGGCGCCAAGCTAAAACTTCTGCTGTTGGGCGGCCACACCATCAACGGCAGCGCCTTGTTGCGATTCTACGTGCTCCACTGCGTCGTGCTGCCGATCTGGTTGATTCTTGGCCTGTGTGTCCACATCTGGCGTGTTCGCAAGGATGGAGGAATTTACCTGCCGCCTCACCTCGGGTCCCCTCCCCTTCAAATTCCGCCCCCGCCCGGTGGGACGTCGTGAGCGATCAGAAGACCTTCGTGGTCAGCGCTGACACCACGACCACGCATACCCCTTCGCGCCTGGTCGTGGTCGAGGGCGACGAGCGTCCCGCGGTGGACGTGACGGACGAGCCCATGGTCATGACGATGCCTCACCTGATCGTACGGGAGTTGATCGCCTTTCTGGCATTGTCGCTCTTCCTCATTGTCCTGTCCCTGACGGCCAACGCTCCCCTGGAAGAGATCGCAAACGCCACCCGCACGCCCAATCCGGCCAAGGCACCGTGGTATTTCCTCGGTCTGCAGGAGCTCCTGCATTACTATCCGCCGCTTCTATCAGGGGTGATCTTGCCCGGGTTGTTGGTTGTGGCGCTGGTGGTCGTACCGTACACGCGCATCAACCTGCGGCGGATGTCCCTGGCGGCACACCGTCGCGCCCGCACGCTGATTGTTCTTTGGAGCGCAATTCTCGTACTTGGTGCTCTGTCGTATACGACGGGCGCCCAGCCGGTCTGGCCTTTCATCGGAACACTCTTGACGGTGGCGGCCGCCATCACACTGGGCGTGGGGACTCGGTCAAACGGGCGCGCATTGACTTGGCTGCGTTCGCGCAGCGCCGCATTCTGGGTCTTCGTCTGGTTCCTGCTGACGGCCACCGTGCTGACCATTATCGGCGTGTTCTTTCGCGGGCCAGGATGGGCCTTCACGTTGCCCTGGCGCGACGGAATTTTCTACTGATGGGACAGCGCGACGACCTGCACCCGACCGATCTGAAGATCGCCCCTCTGCTGTGGGTGTTCGCGGTGCTCTCCGTCGTGGTTCTCGTCGCGCTGGCGGTGGCGGCGACCCGAGCCACTTTCAGTGAGTGGCGGACCGTTCAGAAATCGTACAACCGCGCGGCCCGGCAAGCGCGCATCGCCGAAATTCCCGTGTCGATCAAGCAGATCTGGAAACCCGAGCTGGACGTCGTTGATCGTTGTGCCTCTTGCCACCTGGCGACGGATGGGGCGACGCCGATCCCGGCCCAAGCGCTTTTCGCGGCTCACCCCGCGATCCCGCACGAGCCACGCGAGCTCGGTTGTACGGCTTGTCACGGTGGCCAGGGCCAAGCGACGACCTCCCAGGCCGCTCATGGTGACGCCAAACTCGGGGTTGAGCCCATGCTCCCTCGCGGTTTCTACGAGGCAGGTTGCGGAACATGCCATTCGAACCTGAAGGTGGGGCAAGCGAAACTCGTCGAAAAAGGGAGCACGCTCGTCGAGACCACGCACTGTCACGATTGCCACCGCGCGGGCGGCGATCCCGACCTGTCGACCATCGGGCTGCACGGGTTCCGGCCGGACTGGCACACCAAGCACATCGAACACAGCTCCACCGCGCAGACAGGGCCCTGGGCGACCAGCTTCACTCCGTTGGCCGACGACGAGGTGGCGGCGGTCGACGAATTCTTGCGTGGCCAGGTCGGCGCGCCGCGCCTCATGGCGGGAAAGGCGTTCGCCTACCAGCATGGTTGTCTCGGATGTCATCGGATCGGCGGCGTCGGTGGCGACGATGGTCCGGATCTGTCCAACGAAGGGCGAAAGGCCACGGCCGATTTCCCTTTCGCGCAGGTTCCCGGACCACGCACGTTGCCCAACTGGCTGAAAAAACATTTCTTGGATCCCGCCAAGGTTGTTCCGAACAGCCGAATGCCCAACCTCGGGTTCTCGGATCCCGAGGCGGAGCTCCTTACGCTCTACGTCTTGTCGCTGCAGATGCGCGAAATTCCCGAAGGCTTGGCGCCGCGGGATCGTGTCCGCGGGCTGAGACTGGGCGAGCGGGACTTTGCCACCGATGGGGAATCGCTGTTTGGCGTCTTCTGCGCCGCCTGTCACGGGCCACGCGGTGAAGGGCGCAAGTTCGCCACGCTGAAATCCGTGTTCCCTGCAATCGGAGAGGCCGAGTTTCTGGCGGTCGCCGACGACAATTTCCTCCGCAAGACGTTGATGAACGGACGACCCGGACGCCGGATGCCGGCGTGGGGGACGAAGGACGGAGGACTGCGGCCGGCGGAGATAGACGCCATCATCACGTATCTGCGGACGCTCGAGCCAAAGCCGCCAACCGCGGAAGAGGTGAACGCCGCCCCCATCGATCGCGTGAAAGGGGACGCGCTGTTCGCCGATATCTGCAGCCCCTGCCACGGCAAGACGGGCGAAGGCAGCGCGGTCGCGCCCCCGCTTGCCTCCGTGGACAATCCAGTCACCCACGACGACAACCGGATCTACGGCACGATCACGATTGGGGTCGGTGGGACGGCGATGGGATCGTTTCGCCGGCTCGACGCGGCGTCGCTACATTCCCTGATAGCGACCGTCCGGGCTCTTCCGCCCGTGGAAACCAAGCGAACCGGGTGGGCGGCAAAACGCGGCGAACCCGTCAGAGGCGGCCGGGTGTTTGCGGCGGAATGCGTTCGCTGTCACGGAGCCCATGGCGAAGGCGTGGAGGCACCGGCCTTGGCCAACGCGGCGTTTCAGACCGCCGCAACGGACGGCTATTTGACGGCGACGACTTTACGGGGCCGCGGTGCGACGAAAATGCCACATTTTGGGACCCCCGCGGTCGAACATCCACAACTCAGCCCCGACCAGGTCGTCGATCTGATTGCCTTCCTGCGCACTTTGGTGCCCCTGGCCACCGCCGGGCGCTGAACCTTTGTATGTATTATGATGTACGCGCCGGAGCCGACAGGTCGCAGCCGACTGTTTCTTGGAAGGTTCCGGGTGGTACAACCCTTAGGGTGGACATGAGACCAATCGTGGGATATTGCGCCGCGCTAACCATGGCATTTGCCTGGTTTCTGGGCACGGCCATCGTGGCCCCGACCGCGCAGGCGGCCACGATCACGCAGATCACGAGCTTCGGCAGCAACCCAAGCGGCATCGGGATGTATCTGTACACACCCGCCAATGTCGTCGCGAAGCCCCCCATCTTGGTCGGTGTTCACGCCTGTCACGGCAAGGGCCTGGACGTCTGCAACACGGGAAATACATTCGCGCAACAGGCCGACAAGTACGGATTTCTCATGATTTGTCCGTCGGCGATCAGCAGCGACGGTTGCTGGGACGTTCACTCGATGGCCGACCTGAGCCACACGGGATCGGGCGATGCCTCCGGCATCATTTCGATGGTCAACTACGTCATTCAGAACAAGAACGGGGATGCCAGCCGGGTCTACGTGGCGGGCCACTCGTCGGGCGGCATGATGACCAACGTGTTGCTTGGCTCCTATCCCGACGTGTTCAAGGCAGGCGCGGCGTTCGCGGGCGTTCCCTTCGCTTGTTTTGCCCAGGGCTCCGTCGACAACCTGGGCTGGAGTACGACCTGCGCCAACGGCCAAGTCACCATGACGGGCGCGCAATGGGGCGATCTGGTGCGTGCCGCCTATCCCAATTTCGCTGGAACGCGTCCACGAATTCAGTTCTGGCACGGGACGACCGACGCCACTTTGTCCTTCCACAACTTCGGCGAAGAGATTAAGGAATGGACCAATGTGCTTGGCGTGAGCGAGACGCCAACATCCACCGAGAACGACGCTGTTCAGGCCACGTGGATAAGAACCCGCTATGCCGACGGCGCGGGCCTCGTGCAAGTCGAGGCCATTCAGGAGACCGGACAGCCGCACAATCTGGTCATCAATGGCGCCGAGGCCATTCGGTTCTTTGGTCTTGATGGTTCGAATCCGGTTCCCGACGCGGGCGTCGTCGACGCTTCGCCCATCGTCGACCGAGCGTCGCCCGATGCCTTCATGAGCATGGATTCGGCGGGAAACGCGGGTGGCGCGACCGCGACCGGCGGCGCGATCGGCTCCGGTGGCGCGCAGGCCGCGACCGGAACGGGCGGCGTAAGCGGAATGACCGCGACCGGCGGCTCGCCTGGCACGGGCGGCGGTATCCTGGCACCCGGGGGCAGCAGCGTGAATACGGGTGGCACCGCGACCGGAGGATCCTCGGTGACGTCGCAGGGCACACCGGACGCGGGAACCAACAAGCCGCCCGGCGCGGGCAGCGGAGGCTCGACTGGAACGACCTCCGCCACGCGAAGCTCGTCTGGCTGTTCGCTCGCCAGCGAAGATCCCAATCGGTTCGGGCCTGCCGGCTTGTTGTTCGGGCTTGGCCTTCTGATCGTCGGCTGGCGCCGTCGCGACAGCAAGTAATCGGAAGGTGCTTCGGAAAATCACTCCGATCGGGCTGGGACGGTTTCTATCGGCGTGCCCGCGTTGATCCGCAGCGTGCTGCGGCCGAGCTTGCGGGGCTTGGACGCGTCCACGCACGCGCGCGCGACGGCCGGGGCCAGCCTCGTCCATAACTTGTCGCTGATCTCGCGCGCGAGGTTCGAACGGCTCTCCGTGAAGCTGATCTGCGATATCGTGCGGCCCGTGAAGCCGCTTCGCAGGCGGACGAGCACCCTCGTTTTGGCGTCAGTACCCCGGACGTCTCCATCGACGTAGGCCGCCAGCCCCAAATGCGTGGCAACGTCACGGTACTGCTCGGCGTTGTCAACCGGACGCATGCCGGTCACTAATTCCAGGCCCCGGGACTCCAGTAGGTGCCCAACCTGAGTTGACACCATGTCGCCATCGTCGTTCCGAAACGGAAACACGACGACCTTGCCCTGTTGATTCGGAATCACGTTCGCCGGCTTGTGGAACATCCAGCTCGAGCTCGTGGCGCGCGCTTTTACTTTGCTGCGTCCTGCCACCAATCTGGTGGCCTTCAACCCGATCGCCTTCGGGGGGCGCGGGTCTTGGCCCTTCGCGTTCGTGTTGCCGTTCGCCAGCCGCGTCGCCGCCGAGATCGCCTCCCCCGCTGCCGGGACCGAGAGAAACAGAACAGATAGTCCCAAGACGCACGGCCAAGCCCATGCGTTTGGCCCGCGCCCGGGCCGGGACCCCACGAACGACATTGGCGCAGCCTAGCCGACCGAAGCCTCGGTTTGAAGAGCCGATGGCTGAGATGCCCCTGGGGTAGACGCGCGCGAAGGGCGCGCCTGTCGTAGTCTCGGGCTGCTTTCATGCCCACCATGTCCACGATCGATCCCCTCGTTCCTCTACGCGACCGCATCCTCGCGGCCACGCGCGCGGCTTTCGGAGACCAAACGGCCGACGCCGATCCGGCCCTGCACCGGTCGCAACACGCCGACTATCAGGCCGATCTGGCCCTGGCGCTCGCGCGCAAGCTGAAAAAGAATCCGCGTGAGGTGGCATCCGCCATCGCCGCCGAGCTGCCAGCCGACGACGTCATCGCGGGCATCGAGATCTCGGGGCCCGGTTTTATCAACATCATGTTGCGCACCGAATACCTTGCCGCGCGGATCGAGCACATGCGCGCCGACGCGAGCGGCCGCCTGGGAATGCCACCGACAGTGCGGGCCGACCGGGTCGTCATTGACTACTCGGGACCCAACATTGCCAAGGAGATGCACGTCGGCCATCTGCGTAGCACGATCATCGGAGACTCGATCGCCCGACTGCTCGAGTGGCAGGGGCACACGGTGATCCGTCGAAACCACGTCGGCGATTGGGGTACTCCGTTCGGCATGCTGATCGAACACCTACTCGACGAGCGCACCGCCGGCTCCGAGGCGGGCGTGCGCGAGTTGGGCGCATTCTACCGAACCGCGCGCAGGAAATTCGACGACGATCCGACCTTCGCCGACCGCGCACGTCGGCGCGTCGTGCTCCTGCAGTCGGGCGACCGGGAGACGCTCGCCACCTGGCGGCGTCTCATCGACACATCGGTCGAGCACTTCTCGCAGCTCTACGCCGCGCTCGGTGTGACGCTCGCGCCGACCGACGTGGTCGGCGAAAGTGCCTACAACGCGCTTCTCCCCGAAGTCGTCGACGAGCTCGCGCGGAAAGGTCTGGCGCACGAGAGCGAGGGCGCGATGTGCGTCTTTCCACCTGGATTCGCCGGCCGAGACGGTGAGCCCGTGCCCCTCATCATTCGCAAACAAGATGGCGGCTACGGTTACGCGACGACCGATCTGGCGGCGCTGCGACAGCGCATCGGTGAGCTGGGTGCGACGCGGCTCATCTACGTCATCGGCGCGCCGCAAGCGCAGCACCTGGCGATGCTGTTCGCGACAGCTCGCCTCGCCGGTTGGACGAACGACCGCACGCGCCTCGAGCACGTGTCCTTCGGGTCGGTGCTGGGTTCCGACAAGAAGATGCTCAAGACGCGCGCCGGAGATTCGGTCAGCCTCGCCGCGTTGGTCAGCGAGGCCGTGGCGCGCGCCACCCAGATCGTCGCCGAGAAGTCGCCCGAGCTACCGGCGGACGAGCAGGCTCGCATCGCCACGGCCGTGGGAGTGGGCGCCATCAAGTACGCCGACCTCGCCAACGATCGCGTCAAAGACTACGTCTTCGACTGGACGCGCATGCTGGCCTTCGACGGCAACACAGGGCCGTATCTCATGTACGCGCACGCGCGCATCCGCTCGATCCTGCGCAAAGCCGCCGGGGCTGGCGCGACAGCCGGCGCGATCACCGTCGATGCGCCCCAGGAGCGCGCCCTAGCGCTCGCCCTCGTCCAATTCGAGGGCATCCTCGATCGCGCCGGCGAAACGTTACAGCCGCACCGCATCTGCGCCTTCCTGTACGATGTCGCGACCGCTTTCTCCTCGTTCTACGAGGGTTGCCCCGTCCTCAAGTCGGAAGACGGCGTGCGCGCGTCGCGTGTCGCCCTGTGCGAGGTCGCGGCGCAAACGCTGGCGCTTGGGCTCGCGCTTCTGGGTATCGCGGCGCCCGAGCAAATGTGATCCCGTCGCGCCGCGCCACTTGAGCCCCGACCCGAATCGCGACGGCCGAACCTCTCGCCTACGCCAAGATATCCGTCAGGGGACCTTGTGCCACGCCATCGCCGAACGTCGTGATGGGGACGCCGAACGCGTTGGCGAGCGCAATCAAGACCTTCCCCGTATGGGGCCCGCCGCTCGGGCCCAGAACGGGACGCGGGAAGGGTATGGCCGTGTACATGAAGTGATTGCCACCCGTCTTGAGCTTGCCTCCCAGGTTGCCCGCAAGGAGCACCGGCATGTCGTACTTCTTGTGCGAGTTACCATCCGAGATCTCGCTGCTGAAGTACACCGACATGTTGTCGAGCACGCTCTTGCCGTTGGCCTCGATCATGCCGTCGATGCGTTTGAGGAAGGTCGCGACCTGCGTCAGCTCCCATTGTCCGATCAGGCTCAAGGCATCCAAGTTTGCCTTCACGTTCATGTGGTGTGAAACGGTGTGGTGTGGCGAGGATTTGCCGGTCACGAACGAGAAATCTTCCAGGCTGGTGCTTCGAGCCACCATGAACGTCATGACCCGCGTGACGTCGCACTGAAGCGCCAGCGCCGCCAGTTCGAACATGACGGGCACGCGATCCTTGTAGGGTGCCGTGGTCGCGACGGTCGGCTTCGCCGGCATGGCACAGGTCCCGGACCCGGTAGCCAGTGACTGAATACGGGTTTCAAGCGCCCGTATCGAGGTGAAGTAGTGATCGGCCTTGATTTTATCCGCCGGGTTCAGTTTGGCTTCGAGCGCCTGGGTCTGTGCGGCCACGTTGTCAAGCACGCTGGTGCGCAGGGCGGCGCGCTTCGCCGCGTCGGTGTTGCTGGCAACGGGAGAGAACCCAGCGAAGATGCGATCGAACGCCGTCTGCGCCGAAGTCGTGTTCGGCAATGGCGTGTTCTTGTTCCACGCAACGCACTCGTTGAACGACGTGCTCGGCGCTCCATCGCTGCCGCCGTCGTTGGTCACCGTCAGACCGAGCTGGAGGGACGGCAGGGGCCGCCCGGCGACGCCGGGGGACATGGCGGCGATGACCTGATCGATGCTCGTCCGATTCGGATCGTTGGCGTTGTTGTTCACCTTGCGCATGGTCAGGAAGGATTCAGTTCCCGAAGCGTGGCCCCCGGGAGGATCGGCCGGTTCAGCCGTCATGTGATGATCAAGCCCCGAGAGGACGGCGATCTTGCTGCGCAGCGACTCCAATGGAGCCAGGATAGGAGGCATGGTCCACCCCGTACCCGTCGTGGTGGGCGTCCAGTCCGGCATGTGGATCCCGTTGGGGACGTAAATGGCCATGAACCGCATTGGAGCGACGGCCGCCTGCGCGTGCGCACGCCGCTCCAGCGACTCGAAAAAAGGCAGACCGATGACGGCCGCCGCGCCGCCGAGGAACTTACGCCGAGAGCCGCCGTTCATCATCGAGCGAGATCTCCGACGAGCATTCATTGTGCAACTCCTCGCCGGGTCTGGAATGCCTCGGCGGCAGCGATGGTCTCGATCCAGGAACGCCACTGCCCCTTGCCCTGCGCGATGGCGTTACGAGCCACGGCGTTGGCGTATGCTCTGCCGTCAGAAGCGGCGAACGAGCGGCCAACGGCGTAGGTCAACAACTGCTGAGCCATGCACGACGCAAACCGTGCGTCCTTCGCCAGGACGGGCGCCAGCTGCGCGGGCCCTTCGAAGGACGTTCCGTTCAGGCTCCCCGTGGCATCGACCTTGATGCCGTTATCCACGGTGCGGTATGTGCCGATGGCGTCGAAGTTCTCGAACCCGAGGCCAATGGGGTCAAAAAAACTGTGGCACCCCGCGCACACGAGACTGCTGCGATGCGCCTCCAGGGTCTGCCGCAGCGTCGCTCCCGCGGGTGGATCGACCAACGCTGGGATGTTGAGGTTCGGCGGCGGCGGTGGCGGCGGGTCGCAAAGCAGCCGTTGCAGCACCCAGACACCGCGCTTCACGGGAGATGTGCGATCCGGGTGGGACGTCGACATCAGGAAACTTGCTTGCGTCAGTACGCCCATGCGCGGCGTACCGGCCAGGCTAACCTTCGAGAAGCCGGCGGCCGTCGGGGCGGTTAGGCCGTAGTGCGTGGCAAGGCGGGCGTTGGCGATGGTAAAATCGGCGAGCAGAAGGGTTTCAAGCGGCAAGTTGTCCTTGACGAGGGCCTGAAAGAACAAGCCTGTCTCCTGCTGCGCCGACGTTCGCAGGGTGTCGTCGTAGGCCGGGAACGTGGTCACGTTCGGAGACAACGAGTCCAAGCGCTGCAGCGTCAACCATTCGGCGGCGAAGTGATCCGTCAGCGCGGACGCCTTCGGATCGTCCAGCATCCGCAAGACCTGTCGATCCAGCTCCGCCGAATCCTTGGTCAGCAGGTTCGCGTTGGCCGACGCCAACAGCGCATCGTCGGGCATGCTCGACCAAAGAAAATACGACAGACGCGTGGCCAGCTCGGAATCGCTCACGCGATGAGCGTCGATCACGGTCGGCGCCGGGTCATTTTCAACGTGAAAGAGAAAATGGGGCGAAAGAAGTACCGCCTCAAGCCCCGCCTTGATCGCATCTTGATAGGTATTGCCCGCGGCGTTCACGCTCGTGACCAGTGCCATCAGATCGTCGATTTCGGCCGTCGCGACCGGACGCCGATATGCCCGCGGTGCAAAACCCGTCAGAATTTGTCGGGCACAAACGGACTCGGAACCAGTCTGCGGCGTGCAGACCAGAACTTTCTGGCGCGCCGGGCTGGTCGCCGGCAGCGCGAACAGTTCATCGACAAGCTGGATCGCGGCGGTCTCGAATTGCTCCGTGTGCGACGGCGAGAGATCCAGGACGTCGCCAACCGTGTCGAAGCCTTCGGCGCTGACCTCATCGGCCGGAAAATTGTCGGCGGGATGCGACGTCGTCTGCAACAAGTCTCGAACCGTGTTGTTGTATTCCACGCGGTTGAGACGCCGCAACACCACAGCGCCGGAATCGAGCGTGAGCGGCGGCAACGCGCCCGGCCCGCCCGAAGCACCCGCGCCGCCAACACCAGCCAAGATCCCCGGGCCGCCGGCTCCTGATCCCGCCGCACCGCCCACGGAACCGTTCCCCATGGCCACGCCGCCGATTCCCGCTCCGACCGGGTTGGTCTTTGCACCGCTTCCCGCTCCGGCGCCAGCGGCCGCGCCCATCGCACCTGGCGACCCAGTCACCTTCGCAGTACACCCGCCAATTAGCAGGCAGATCCCGAGCACACACGTCACGCGGACGAACGGCGCAACGCGATGGGACTTCATTTTCATGTTTGGCTCCCACGCGCGAATCAGCGGTCAACACCTCAGTGTCGCTTCGCGCGAAAAATGGGCCACGAGACGGATGGTCCGGAGACCCGCGGTGGTCCATCGGACCTTCGGACCTGGACGAAGTGAAGCGGCGGACTGGCTCGCCGGAAGCCCTTCATCGTGATCACGGGGCGCGACGAAAGCTGGTTGAGTGCGGCTGCGCCTAAAAGTGGACCAAGCACGTCACCGAGGCGCCGGTCCCTCCGAACGCGGACGGGACACAGGACCAACGCGCGGTCTGCGTGTCGCCGGTGCCGGTCTCGGTGAGCCACAACGCCAGGCCACCAACGGCCAAGACGCCCGCCGCGACAAAACCGACTACGGCCAACGTCGTGGCTGCCTCGTAGCTCCTCTTGAGGTCGGCGCACTTGCGCAGCGAATATCCTGGCGGGGCATTCATCGCCACCATGACAACATTCTTGGCGTCGAAGGCACAGCCGGCATCGAAGGCATTCACCTCGGTGTGGTTGTGAACGAAGCCGTACGCCCCCATCCCAACCGCCGTTGCCGCCAATCCCCAGCTGACGAATTTCAAACTGCGCCGAAACG
>JADGRC010000433.1 GCA_017881245.1 Pseudomonadota bacterium | reverse complement strand
TCCGTGGCCAACAGTCCGTGGATGGGCGGCAAGGGCGACCTGGTCAAGATGTTCACCGACAGCATGAAGAAGGCGGGGATGAGGGCGGCATTGTATCTGTCGCCCTGGGACCAGCACGCGCCGAGCAGCATGTCGAGTTACGCGCAGGTGTTCAAGACGCAGTTTACCGAGCTCTTGTCCAATTACGGCACCGTCTACGAGACCACGTTCGACGGGTTCAACTCGCCGGGCTCGAATGGGACTCCGGCAACGGTCAATTGGGCCGACACCTTCAGGTTGGGGCGGATGCTGCAGTCGAATATTCTCATCTGGGCGGGGCCCGAGGTCGTTCAGCTCGCCACGGCCGGAAATCCACCTGCGATAGCCGATCTCCAGTGGATAGGCAACGAGAACGGGCAAGCGAGTCGCACGACCTCGAGCCTGAACGTCAACAACTGCGCGAAGACGGGAAGCGGCACGACCATAGGCACCAACGATTGGTGCCCGTGGGAGACGAACGTGTCATCCCACATGCCAAACTGGTTCTGGCACCCCGGTCAGTCGCCGGTTTCCGTGGCCCAGCTCGAGAACCTTTACTTTCAGAGCGTCGGTATGAACTCCACTCTGCTTTTGAACATCCCGCCCGACCAAACAGGCGACTTCGACCCCAAGGACGTCACGGCGCTGCAGAGCTTCGGCACCTGGTACCACTCCACATTCCAGACCGACGTGCTCAAGAGCGCGCCGGCGACGGGCGATTCGACCTGGGCGACCGCGGGGTTCGAGGCCGCCAAAGCCGTCGACGACGACGTCTGCACCTATTGGGCGGCCGCGAGCGGCAAGACAACCGGGACGCTGGAGGTGACTCCGGCGGCCGCGGTCACCATCAACGTGATCAGCATTCGCGAACCCATTCAGATGGGCGAGCGCGTGACGAAGTACCACGTCGAGATCAACCAGAATGGAAGCTGGACGACGCCTTCCGACACCCACGCAACGAAGGTGGCGGGTACCGTAATCGGCAACCGTCAACTCTGGCAGCTAAACCAGGTCACGGCGACCGGAGTTCGGCTGGTCGTGGAATCGGCCAGAGATGTGCCGCTCATCGCCGAGCTAGCGGCATACTGATCAGCGAAACGGCCGCTGGCCCATTTCGTGCAAGGAGCGGTCTATCCCGTGATCTACAGAAATCATCTATTCGGAGCTTCGGTCGCCGTGGCGTGTCTAGCCGGCTCCGTCGCCGGATGCGCGGGTTCGTCGGGCGGCGGGACGGGCGCGGGGGCGTCGACCGGCACAATCACCACCAGCGGCACGAGCTGTCAGGTTCCAGGACCCGGCGTCGACGATTGTGGCGCGAACAAGGAGAGTTGCTGTACGAGCATTCCTGTTCCGGGCGGGATGTTCTATCGCTCGTACGGCACCACGAACCTGGGCAACCTGAACGGTGGAACCCTTGGCGACCCCGCTACGGTCAGCGCATTTCGTCTGGACAAGTACCTGGTGACGGTGGGCCGTTTTCGACAATTCATTGCCGCGCTCACCGGACAGGGTGGGCGCATAGGATGGACGCCCGCGCCTGGCTCGGGCAAGCATACGCACCTGAACGGCGACCGGGGCCTCGACGATAGCGGTTCCCCCGGGCTGTTCGAGCCGGGATGGGACGCCAACGACAACGCCGTCTTGACGACCGACAACCTCACCTGCGACATGGACTTCGCGACCTGGACCTCGGCGCCCGGCGCCAACGAGAACCTGCCGATCAACTGCGTCAATTGGCCGCTGGCGTACGCGTTCTGCATTTGGGACGGAGGGTTTCTTCCGACCGAAAATGAGTTCGAATTCGCCACGGCGGGAGGCGGGCAGCAGCGGGTGTTCCCGTGGGGTACGATGGACCCCGGTACCTCGCCCAACTACGCCGTCTTCAAGTGCAATTACAATTCGACGAACGGTGATTGCACCGGGGTGACCAACATTGCTCCCGTGGGTAGCGCGACCCTGGGGGCAGGGGCCTACGGCCATTTGGACCTGGCCGGAGAGCTCAACGAATGGCTGCTGGACTACAACGCGGCGTACAGCAATCCCTGCATCGACTGCGCGTTCTTGACCCACGCCTCCGGCCGGGAGGTCCGCGGTGGGTACTTCCAGAGCAGCTCGCAGGTCGAGATCTTGTCGTCCTACCGCAACGAAGGCCTCTACCCGATGAACAATTACAAGAGCAACGGTTTCCGTTGCGCCAGGACGCCGAAGTGAGCGCGGCTCCACAAACGGGAGTAGCCACCGTGGACGCGGCGGGGTAGTCGCTGGCCCGATGACGAGTCTGGGCTCGGGTTGGTTTTGATTGCAAGCACCCATCCTCGTCTGTTAGAAGCCTGCATCACCTTCCTGCGCGGACGCAGAAGCGAGAAACCCATGGGCCGGCTAACACGAGTGCGGTTGTTGGTGCTGAGTGCGGCAGTAGCCGTGTGCGTTTGTGCGATCGCGACCACGGCGCAAGCGCAAGCGGAGCAAGGCGGATGGCAACCGGCCTTCTCTGGTTACTTCAGGGCCCCATTGTCCGTCGCCATCGTGAACCGTCCCGATCCTGGAAACAACCCGAACAATCTCTCGGGCACGCAGCTTTCGTTCGGGCCGGATCGAGCGGTGGACGGCAACTACAACAGCTTCGCCTTCACGCGCGTGCAGGAGACCGACTGGGCCGAGGCGTACATTCACGCGCAGAAGAAGCACGTCGATGGCGCGGTCGGCTGGGGAGGCTATTGGTTTCAGTCGGTTGGCTATCAGCGCCCGTTCGCGCAGTGGATGCCGGGGTTCGCCTGGGTCCGCCTGGACAGCGACTTCCAGGCCTGGGGCAGGACGCCCAACGCCGCGGTGCAGGTTGGGGCTTTTTGGCCCGTGTTTGGTTACTTTCCCGTTTACGACACGTACACCATGGGCCGAATTCGCCAGCTGGGCGTGCGGTTCGATCTCACGGTGCCGGCGACTTCGAACCTGAAGATCACGCTGACGAGCGGCTTCGGGGGCAACCGCAACGGTTTCGTTTCCGTCGGCACGGTTCCGGTCGTCGGAATCACCAACGCCACCACGACCGCCCTCGATGTGCTCACGTACGCGAACTTGGCGATCGACTACCGCGACACCGTTCACGTTGGCCTGCACTGGAACCGCAGCTGGACCAGCGATCCCGGCAACGCCGCCGGTCTTCCCATCGGCGCGACCTTCCAAGACGTGAAGGACGCGTACCTCATGGTGAGCGCCGCAGAGCTGAGGGTGCGGCATTCGCGAGCGGGGCTCCTCTGGGTATCGCCGACCTACGTGCAAATAAAGAACGGCTGGGCGCTGGATCCCCTCGGCGGCGTCGAGGTCTTACACAGCCAATCCGGTAATTTCGGCACGAACTACATGGGGTACACGGGGACGATCAGCAACAGCACCGGCAGCGGGAAGACCTTCAGCGTCGGCTTCATGTACGAAAACACCTTGGGCGGCGTCATGGGCCGCGGATTTGGAACCAGGTTGCCGGACTTGACCCTCGACGTGTTCGGGCTGCTGGTGGACAGCACGCGCGATTTGACGCCCGGCTCGAACCTCCAGCGGAACCTGACCCAGTTCAAGTGGGGAACTTCGTTGACACTCCAGACCCTCACGTGGCTCGCCCTCATGCTCCGGTTCGATCAGGTCAACAACGCCAGCCCGGACTTGCACGATCTCGGTCTCGCCGGAAACACCTTCGCGATGATCACGCCGCGCCTCATCATCACTTCGCACTATGGCTCGAGCGAGATGGTGTACATCCAGTACACGCGCTACATATTTGGCGATGCCTTCATGGCACCCCAGGGGGCCGGCCTCTTCATCGACGGCGGTCCTGCGGCAAACGTGGTCAAGGTCGAAGCGACCATGTCCTGGTGACCAGCCGGTCATCCGACGATGTCTCACGAGGATGAAACGCCGAGCGTGCCCGTGAGCGACCCGCCCCCGGCCACCGACCCGATCGCGCCGACGGGCGGTGCGCTTCTCTCGCTGCGCGGAATCGTCAAGCGCTTTCCGGGCGTGCTCGCGCTCGGCGGCGTCGATTTCGATCTTCGCCGCGGCGAGATCCATGCGCTGCTGGGAGAGAACGGCGCGGGCAAATCGACGCTGATGAAGATCATCGCCGGGATGATTCAGCCCGACGAGGGGACGATGCATCTCGACGGTCGGCCGCGCCGATTCGCGCACGCGCTCGATGCGCGCGACGCGGGGATCGCCTTGATCCATCAGGAGCTGTGCCTCGTTCCCCATCTCTCCGTCGCGGAAAATATCTTCTTGGGCCGCGAGCCCATGCGGGGGCCGTTCGTCGATCGGGCCCGGCTGCGCGCCGCCACGTCGCGCGTGCTCGGTGGTCTGGGCGCCGACATCGACCCGGCCGCGCAGGTGAGGATCCTACCGGTCGCGCAGCAGCAGATGGTCGAGATCGCGAAG
>JADGRC010000003.1 GCA_017881245.1 Pseudomonadota bacterium | reverse complement strand
GGGGGAGATCACCGATGGGCGGCGCTGGTTCGCCGTCCAATCCCGCCCCGGTCACGGCATGTGCAACCAACGAGCTTTCGATGTGCAAGATGAACGCGACGCCGGCCTCGGTGAGCTTCAGCATCCCCTACAGCGTCGAGTGTCATTTCGGTGGTAATCCCGGGAACTACGAGGTCACCGTCGAGTTGGGCGGCGCGGGCGCGGCGGACACGCAGGTGGAGGCCGAGAGACGCCGTCCCATGCTGCCCGACGTCATGACCACCGCCGGCAAGACAGAACGATATTCATTCGTGGTCAACGTCCGGAGCCCCGAAGGCGAGCCCATACAGGGTGTTCCGGCCGGAATAGCTGGGCTTGACGTGTATTTTGGGGGCGCGACCCCTCAATTGACCAGCATCTGCCATCAGGCGGCGGCTGCCCCCGTGGTGCTCTACGTGGCGGGAGACTCGACCGTGTGCGACCAGTACACCGACGGCTATGCCTCGTGGGGCCAGCACTTGCCGCAGTTCTTCGTCAGCCCCGTCTCGGTCGCGAACTATGCCGACTCCGGGGAGAGCTCCGTCAGCTTCAGTCGGAGCGCCAGCTTGTGGGGCGCGATCAAGTCTCGGTTGAAGGCGGGCGACTTTGTCTTGCTGGAGATGGGCCACAACGACAAGACGACCAGCAAGGCGAATTTCGAGGCCAACATGACCGGCATGGCGAATGACGCCAAAGCCGCCGGGGCCACTGCGATACTCGTCACCCCCATCTCGCGCGCAAACGGAGGGTGTGCGGGTCAGCTCACCACGGCGGCGATGGACATTCCGCAAACATTGAAAGACCTCGGAAAGACCTTGAACATCCCCGTCATCGATCTGACGACCGCCACGTGCACTTGGTTCGCAACGGTGGGGGGACCGGCCGCCGCCGAGGCCGCGTATTACGCGCGGGGGAGCGATCCGACGCACACGGGCCCCAAGGGCGCCCAAATTTTCGCCGGCTTCGTGCGCGATGCGATCAAGGCCCAGGTACCCGAGTTGGCAAAGTACCTGAGACAGTAGGGAGGCAGGACGACCTCGCGCGGGTGGCCGCGCTCTTGGCCCTCGACCGAGGGCAGTGCTTGGCCCTTGTCCGGCGGACTAACCCCCGCTGCCGCGATGGTTCACGTTGCGCGGCAATCGAGCCGCCCTATCGCCTTTACACGCGATTGCATCGCCACGGTTTCCAGAAAGTCTCCAAGGTGTGACGGTGGCGGGTATCGAGGCCGGGTATTGAAGGGACGTCATTCACCCCAAAAGGAGTCCTAAAGATGCAGAACAAGACGTCTAGCAAGAACAAGAAATGGTCGAGCGTCGGAGTCGGGGTCGCGGGGACCCTGGTTGCCGGAACCGCGTCCGCGGCCTTCATTGGCATTCTCATCACCAACGTCCCGAACGCGAACCCAGCGATGGGAGTTCAGACCAACGTGATTTCACCTAAGTACGCCCTTGTGCCCCTGGCGATCGGTACGGACCCAATCGAGAATCCATCCGGCGTCATAACGACCTACGGAGATCTTTCCACGGGCGTGCAGACCGAGCCCGATGAGAACCTGTACCTCGAACTTTCAGGTCGCGTGCCTGGACCCACCGCCGGCTATAACTATGGGCATCACTTTCTTTTCCAGGGGCACGAGAACGCGGGGAACCTGGCCTACCTGACGCGCATCAATCTCGACGTCAAGGATGCCGCCCACCGGATCACGTTGCTCTCCCCGGTGGACGCCACGACGGGCCTCACCGGTTTCAATTCGATCGACGGCTCCACCTTCGATCCCTTCTCGCGAACGTTGCTGTTCACTCAGGAAGCGGGCACCAGCGGGGGCGTCATCCAGGCGACGCTCGCGTTCCCGTCGACCATCCAGACGATGGACGGGATTCTCGGCAAGGGCGGCTTCGAGGGAATTCATCCGGACGATCACGGCAACCTGATGATCGTCGAGGATGCAGGCGGAACGTCCGTGAACGTCATTCAGGGTGATGCGACATCGGCCAAGACCGCGAAACAGCCGAACTCGTTCGTCTACCGCTTCCTGCCGATCGACCCGACCAATCTGGCGGCGGGTGGCAAGCTGCAAGCGCTGCAGGTCACCGTCGACGGTACTCCCCTGAAGTTCAACGCGGCCGATCCGGTCGGTGACGTGTTCGCCGACGCTCAGGTCAAATTGCACACCGTGGGTTCAACGTGGCCGACAAAGTGGGTCACGGTTCACGACACCGCCGTCGACGGCACCGCATCGTTCTCCGCCAACGCAGCGGCGAAGATTGCGGGCGCCACACCGTTCAAGCGACCGGAAAATGGCGTGTTCCAGCCCGGCACGGGGTTCCGCCGGTTCTTCTTCGACGTCACGGGTGACACCGATTCGACTTCGGGTACCGAGCCGGCCCTGGCCGCTCGCGGCGCGTGGGGCGCCATCTTCCGCCTCGATCTGTCGTGCGACGGCGACGCCGGGCACTTGTCGGCCTTTTTCCTGGGCGATGCGGCCCACGCGTCCTTCGACAACCTCGCGTTCGCGGACGAGGTGACGTTGTTGGCGGCGGAGGACCGCGGCGACACGCTTCATGATCAGCTGAACACGCTGGATTCGGTGTGGGCGTTCAATGTCCTTGGTCCGGTCAACCCCCGCCGCTTCGTGGCGCTCGGCCGCGACGCGATCGCCGCTCCCGTTGGCGCCGAGGACAACGAGCCGACCGGGCTGTTCGTGTCGGAAGGCTCCGACGACGTCTCACGTATGCAGGGACGCTTCTTGAACCCCCTGCGCGCGCGGGCGTTCGTGACCATGCAGCACGGACAGAATCAGACGTTCGAGATCGTTCTCCCTCGCCCAGTCTTCTGAACCAACGACCGCCAATCGAGCGGCCAGGCGCCCTCCCTTTGTGACGTTTCTGTCACGGGGGCGGGCGTTTCTGGCTTTACGGCGGCGGCTCGCGCCCTTCGAAGGGACGCGTCTCAACGATGGCGTGCAGGTTCTCGCGCAGAAAGTCACGGATTCGAACGCGATGGGCGGCCCCGAGTTCGTTGACGAGCGCTGCTTGGGTGTCGCGCGCGAGTCGATCAAACAGAGCGTCCCCGTTGTCGTCCAGGCGTGCCGCCAGATCGGATTCGTTTCGCTTTCCATCGGCCAGCGCCTGCAACGCTTCGTCCCGATCACTGTTCCAGGCGGCCAAACCGGCGGCCCAGTTGTCTTCGGCGTCTATCAGGTGCGTGCGGATGGAGGAATCCTGCTCGGGCGTCAGGCCGACGGTGGCCAGGAGGCTACGATAGGCCGCAATGGTTCGCGTACGAAGCGCGGCGTCCGCCGCGGCAGCGTTACCGGTTTGGGGCCCACTTTCCACGCCGGGGATCGTTCGGGAACTGGGCAGCCTCGCCACGACCGACCCCGACGATGCGACTTTCGTGGGCGACACCATCACAGGTAGGGACCGTCGGACCGGTGAAACCGCGAGCGGAAGCGGCGACTCCCGTGACGTATCCGCTGACGTTCCCGACTCGGTCACTGGTCCACCTTCATGCGTGGGGGGCCGGCGGCGTGGGACGAGTTTCCATCCGGCGACCGAAATACCGAGGAGCAGGGCGAGCGTCAGGACCCCGCGATGTGCCATCTCGCGGGATTCGTATCGCGACGCGCAGGTAGGTGCACGCGACATTTCGGTGACAGGAGTCGGCAGAAGGTGTCGTGACGTTGGGATCGGGAGCGGTCGCGCTCATGCCTTTGTCGGCGCGTTGCGCATACGCAAGGCGTAAATGTTGATGATGAGGGCGGCCAACAGGATGACGCCGCGAACCCACATGCGCATGAAAATGTCCAACTGCAGCTGATTGAGGCCATTGTTCAGCACGCCGAAGATCAGCAGCCCCATGATTGTGTTCTTGATGCCGCCCTCACCGCCGAACAGCGACGTGCCCCCCAGAACCACGGCGGAGACGCCGTCGAGCAGCATGTCATCGAGGCCATAACTCTGGGCACTGCCGAGGCGCCCGGTGTTGAGCATGCCGGCCGCGCCGGCGGACGCCGCGCAGATGGCCAGGCAGGCCGTAACGATGTTCTTGGTATTGATGCCGGATAGGCGTGCCGCCTCGCGGTTGCTGCCGGTCATGTAGATCGTGCGGCCGAAGCGCGTGTAGCGCAGGACCACGTGCCCGGCGCCCAGCACCGCAATTCCGGTGAGGATCACCACGGGAATGCGAAAGGGATCCTTCGTACCGATGTAAGCGCCTCCCAGGTACTTGAGCAGGGGCGGAATGGTGTAGACGATGTTGCCGCGCGTGAAGTTCTGCGCCAGCCCCGATGCGATCTGCATCGTGGCCAGCGTGGCCACGAAAGACGGCAGGCCGACGCGCGTGGTTGACAGGCCGTTGAGCGCTCCCAGGATCGTCGCCGCCGCCAGTCCCACGAGGAGCGCCAATGCGTCTGGAAAATGCGCCGTGCCGAACAGCATCGACGCGACCACCCCGGTCATCATGGCCACCGATGCGATGCTGAGGTCGATCTCCCCGCACAGCAGCACGAAAGTCACGCCCGTCGCCACCACCGAAAGCGTCGCCACCTGCGCCAGGATGTTTCGCAGGTTCACCAGGTTCAGGAAGCTGTCCGTGGTGGTCGTGAAGAAGACCACCAACAGCACGAGCGTCGCGAACGGGGCCAGGTTCCTGGCCCGCTGTCTGACCCACGCCCCCGCGCCGGCCCACCCGAGCGCGCCCTTCTCGGTCGTTGCAACTTCGCTCATGGTTCCCCGTGCTCTCTTTCTGGTTCTCTGCGCTTCTGGCTTTCCATCAGGCGTTCTTCATCAGTGCTTCTTTGCCGAGGGCGGCTCCCATCAGCTCGGCCGTGATTCGACCCTTGCGCATCACCAACGCCCGATCGGCGGTGCCCAGCACCGCCTCGGGCTCGGTGGTGATGAGCAGAATGGCCACTCCCTCGTCGCGCAAGCGCTTGACGATCTCCATGACCTCTTCCTTTGCGCCCACGTCCATTCCGCGTGTCGGCTCGTTCAAGATCAGAACCCTCGGCTGTTGCGTCAGCCACTTGGCCAGCACCACCTTCTGTTGGTTGCCGCCGCTCAGCGCGCCGACCGGCAGTTGGGGCTTGGGGGGCCGCACGCCGACGTTCTTAATCTGTGCTTCCGCGATCCCAAGCTCGGTCGTCTCGTTGACCCACCAAGGCACGAGTCTCGCCAAGTGCGCGATGGTGATGTTCTTGTAGATCTCCTTCTGCATCATCAGGGCGTTACGACGGTCCTCCGGCACGAAGGCGAGGCCCGCATCGCGGGCGCGCGTG
Source organism: Pseudomonadota bacterium (assembly GCA_017881245.1). GTDB lineage: Bacteria > Myxococcota_A > Polyangia > Fen-1088 > Fen-1088 > FEN-1088. The sequence goes on along the minus strand of JADGRC010000003.1, from coordinate 233 downwards.
GTGTTGGTCAGTCGCACCGGCTTGCCATCCAGCAGGATTCGCCCAGCGTCCAGCGGATCGGCGCCGAACAGGCACTTGGCGAGCTGAGTCTGCCCACCGCCCATGAACGCGAACAGTCCCAGGATCTCCCCCTGGTGCAGGGCCAGTGAGATGTCGGCGAACGCGCCATGCTTCGTGATCCTCTCGGCCCTCAGGACCTCCGTGCCCGCCTGCGTGCCCGCTTGCGCGCCCGC
>JADGRC010000432.1 GCA_017881245.1 Pseudomonadota bacterium | reverse complement strand
GGCACGCGCGACGGCACGCGCGACGGCACGCGCGACGGAAAGACTGATTGAATCCGGAATCATGCTTCGCATGGGAAAACCTCCTGAGTTGTGTGTTGCTACTGATTCCAAGAGCCGAGACGGGCCGAGACAATCCGAGACAATCCGCGGCCATCCGATTTTGGCATCAAAAGGAACCCGTCAGACTGACCCCAACGATCGTGCCCGTGGCCGAAGTCGTCGGGGCCTCGCCGCGTACCAGAAACGGTACCCGAAGCAGCGACCAAGCGCGCAAGCGCAGCCACGACAGAATCTGACCATCCAGATGCGCATAGGCCCCGATCTCGTGAATGTTTGCCGCCGTCTCCGGAACGGTGAATTCGGTCGCGCTGGCGGACGCTCGAACAAGGACGTGGACTCGGTCGCCGACGTTCCCCACCACCTGACCGTAAAGCAGTCGGGCTCGCATCCAGCCTTCTTCGACCTCGGCCCCCGCGGCAACCCCGCCGCGAGCCGACAAGAGCCTCGGCAGCCGCACCTCGGCCGCGCCATAAGTCTCATGACGGCCGCTGTCCTTTTCCCGATGAACACCGGCGAAGCCGGCAAAGCCCAACCAGGAGAGTGGATCCCAGTGCGCGTCCATCGTGGCGTGCACGCCTCCACCCAAAGTTGGGGTCTCCGCGCGCAGGGCGGCATCGTCCGGCAGGCCAGCTCCGAAGTACCGGATATGCAGACCTCCGCCCAGTGACAACGTCGCGCGTGCGCCGACGTCCAGGTACGCGCGATCGATGACGGGCCCCGACCCCAGGGCCTGTGCCCGTCGCAGGCGCCCACCCCCCGCAAGATTCCAAGGTCCAAGCCACACCTGCGCCAGGCCTTCGGCGTCGGCAACCAGGCCCGCGCCGCCGGCGTCCCAGACCCCGACGCGAGCCTCCTGGCGAGCGAGCCGAAACACCGACTTGGTGCTTCCCGTCTGAACGAGTGCTCCATACGCCCCGGCGGCCAGAGCGCCCGAGGGATAGACGGTGAGAGCCGCGGGGATGAGGCCGCCGTAAACACCGGCCTCCGCGGTCTCGGAGTCGTTCTGGCGACCGACTTGGATCCCATCCAGCAGCGTCAGCCCCGGCGTATGCCACGGCCAGATACGTCCCGCGGCAAAAACGGTGCTGGCCTCGCGACGACGTTTCGATATCTCCGCCTCCCACAGATAGAACTGCGCCCCCTGACCGGGCCGAAACCGATTGACCGCGCCGGGCATCCCCGAATGCACCGCCGAAAAAGTCGCGTCGACGCGAATGCCGGGGGCTCCCACATCGAACACTTGGATTGCGCCATCGATCCGCTCTTCCGAATAGTCGCCGTTTGGATCGGATTGCGTGTGCCAGATCGTGATAGTCGGGGTCAAATTGGCGCGGGACCGGCCCCGAAACCCCCTCACGCCTTGGAACTCCACCTTGGCGATCGACGACGCGGCGATCTCGGCCGCCCGGGTTCGCAAGGAATCCTCCGCGACCACCGGCGGCAAAGCGGTTGTCTCTCGTGTCTCCGAAGGCGACTGTGATGCCTGTTTTCGTTTGGCGGCTCCGCCGTTCAGTCGGAAAGTGTCTCCCGGGCGCAATCGACCGCCGACGCAGGTGGCCTGGTGATCCGCCAGAGTCTCGACGGTACATGACCCAATGGCGCGACCGGAGCGTGAGATCTGCAGGGATTGTTTGGCCGATAGTCCGTCGCGAGCGCCCCGATCCAGGTAGGCCCGCTTGTCGGTCACGAATTGTACGCGCCCGCCTGCCCCACCGTTGGCGCTCGCCAACCCTGATTTCGCCGGCATCGTCGACACCGGCGCCTTGCGCGAGTCCTTCCGTGCGCGCCCGCGGCGTGCCATCGCTCGCGCATCCCCTGCAAGCGCCGCGGAACACACCAATACGCCAGCGAGAAAGATCGGGCCGACCACCCGTCCTCGATCGCCGCGACGGGCGTGCGCTATTGGCCGGTGAGCTTGTGGCATTCGTAGCACTTCGGATCGCTGCACGCGTACCCCATGACATTGGTGTGCTGGGTATCGCTCCGAGGGCAGTTGTGTGCGTGACAACTCGAGCATGTGAACGTGCCGGTGGCGCAGGTTCCCATGAAGGAACCGGGCGGGAGGCTGGTGTGGCAGCCTAGGCACCGGATTCCGTGGTGAGATCCGGACGCGATCCTGAAACAGGCGCCATGTTGGTCGAGGCGCGCTGGCCAGAAGCGCGAAGTGCCGTGACACGTCTGACACTCAGGGCCAAAGCCAGCCGCGGCATGATCGATTGAGGTCAGCTTGGTTCGGTCGAAGTCCCCTTGGTGGCATGCCACGCAGCGAACCGCAGCGCGGCCGAAGGTCTTGTCCCGCATGTTCCCGTGGCATTGCTGGCAGGGAATCAGGCCGTGCTTGCCGGTCAACGGAAAGTTCGTTCGCCGGTGCGCGTCCGCCTGAAACAGGGGCGCCCAGCTCTTGTCGTCGTGGCACCCTTCGCAGCTGACGCCGAATTCCCCGCCGTGGCGATCGCGGTGGCATCCGGCGCAGGTGTCAGCCACCGGCACATCGAAACCGCTCGGATGGCAGCCTCCGCATACAACCGTCTCGTGAGCACCACGCAACGGATACCCGGTGGGATCGTGGTTGAAGCGCACCTTCTCCCAGCCAATGACACGATGGCAGGCCTCGCAGCGGGTAACCTCCCCGGCTTTCTCGGCAGCGGAACCGGTCCGAACGACGGCTCCGGGGACTTTCGCCTGCCTCGGCGATTCCAAACGTTTCGCCGATTCGCTTTCGTCACCGCCGCGGGCGTGGGAAGCAAAGACGGCGATACTGGCGACGAGCAGCAGCGCGCTTGCAACGCCCTTGGTTCGAATCGCGCGAGTCACGGTTCGAACCCCCGGAACTCGCCGTGGTGGAAATCAACGTGGCAGTCCTCGCATGCGCGTGGTAGCGGCCGGTAGCGAACGGTCGTGACGTCGCGTGCGATCGTGACCTTCGGATGGCAGCCGGCACAGGCCACTTTCGCGTGCTTTCCATCGAGAGGGTAACTGGTGAAGTGCGCGTCGTTGTGGTCGAAGATGCTCTTCTTGAACTCCGCCGTCGTGTGGCAATAGTCGCAGTCGCGGTTCCTCGGGCGGTCTCGGGTCGCTCGGGTGCTAGTCGAGGGCGATGGCGACACCGAATTCGTGGTCGTCGCGAGCAGGAATTGGCCTTGATGGAAATCGGCGTGACAGCTTCCGCAGGCAACATCGAGCGGCTTGTAGCGAACCATCGTCGCGAACCCGGAGCCCGCGCGCACCCGTTCGGCCTTGTGGCAAGCGGCGCAAGCTGCGCGCGCGTGCTTGCCGGTCAATGGAAATCGACTGTCCTTGTCGTGGTCGAACGTCAATTCCGTGAACGACGTGGTTTCGTGGCACGTGGCGCAGGTGTCCTTGTTGCCTTCGTCCTTGCCTTTTTCGGCGAACTGTCCCCGGTGAACGTCCTCGTGACAGCCGAGGCAAGCGTCCGGGGTCTTCTTTGGATGCAGCAGGGCCAGGCTGAACACCTCGGGTCGTTTGCGCGCCCGCAACATCTTGCGAACCCCGGCTGCGATGCGAGCCGCCAACGCATCATCGATCGGATGGCACCCGCGGCAGGCGGTCGCGGCATGCGCGCCCTTGAGCGGGAACTTGGTCGACTGGTGTTGTTCCAGTTCGTAACGCGGCGGGGTGAACGAGTTGACGGTGTGACAGAGGTCGCAGGCGGCGACCTTGGCGGGTGGCGCGGGACGAATCTGACCAAGATGCGCGTCCTCGTGGCAATCGCTACAGGCCGCGAACGCCAGTCCCTTGAACTTGGCCGCCACCCCAGGGAAAGGCCCGTGGCAACTGCGACAGGCTACTCCGACATGCCCCCCGCGCAACGGGAAGCGCGTCTTGTCGTGGAAAGTGACGTCCTGACCCTTGTTGGTCTTGATGATCTTCCAGCCGACCTCGGAATGACAGCTGGCGCATGCGGGGCCAAGACTGCCTTTGTGTGGATCGTCGTGGCAGCTCTCGCAGGTCTTGAAGTCGATCGGCTTCATCTCCATGAACGTTGCCGCTCGGGGCTTCGGGAAAGCGTTCGCGACCATATGCTCGTCGTTCACGTTCAGGTGACACTTGGCGCACGGGACGTCTTTGTGTTTACCCGCGAGGGGAAACGCCGCGGTCTGGTGATTGAAAGACGAGGGTGGTTTCCAGGCAGTCTCGTTGTGACACTTCTGGCAGTCACGAACCAGCTGGCCCCGGTGCTCGTCGAAATGACAGGAGTCGCATCTTTGTCCCAAACCCAGAAAGGTCGTTCGCTTGGGCTGTTTGTCCAGCATGTGCCGAATGGGCGTCTCGACGATCAGCCGGCGTTGATGACAATCGTCGCACTTGACCTTTGCGTGCCCACCCTTAAGCGGCCAGCCCGTGTGCTGGTGGTCGAACTTGTCGCGTCCGCCCTCCCATTCCACCATCGAGAAATCGAGCCCCCGATGGTCGGGGTGGCAGGCCTGGCATTCTTGACGTTTGGCCGCGGGAAGCCGGCCGTGATAACCGGCGCCCTTCGCAACGCGCCCGGCGAGCTCCGTGTGGCAGTCTAGGCACAGCTTCGCCGACAGTCCCTTTTGTTCCTCGTGACACTTTGAGCACTTCTCCAAGCCCTCCAGGGACGCGTGCGGCTGTGCCAACGGACCAGGGGAAAAGAACTGAGCGCCCGCGATTCTGGGCATCGTGAGGGCCACGATCACGACGGCCACACGAAGGCCATGGCTCATGACCAGAGCCAGCGAAAGCCGACCCGTATGCTCACCCACACGTGCATCCCGATCAATGCGAGCAGCACGATGGCAAGCACGACGTGCAACGATCGCCACGCCGACATCAGTCGCTTGAAAGGTCGGTGAAACTGCATCTTGGTCCGGAGCCGTCGGAACTCCTGAACGTGGGCGCGGAAATCGCGGTACGCCGCCTTCTCGAGAAAAAGGCGCCGCGCATGCCTGAGGCCGCGACCGACGCGCAGTGCCTCGCTCGGCATCTTCAGGAATAGCGCCGGCAGCGAGCCGGGCAATTTTGGCCCGGCGCTCGCCAGGGCGAGGACGTGATGGAGCGGCCGATCTCGCGTTTCGGCAAACTGAATCCAGTCCGGAGAAAGCGCCGCGACGAGCCGGGACAAAGCCTCACCGAGGCGGTTGGCTTCTCTGGCATCGTCCGGGTCAACGCGGAACCAACCGTAGAAGTAGCGGCCAACGAGGCCCGTGGCAACCACCACGACGACCGACACATAGGTACTAGTGGCCAACTGATTGCCCCACTGAAACGCCGTGTGGAACAGGATGATGATGGGACTCATGATCCCGACGAACACGTGAAACCTGAGCCAGGGGACAATCGACCCCTTGCCCTTGAACATCTTGAGGCGCTTGCGCAAGGGGTAGATGAAGTTCAGCAGCATGAAAAGGGTCGCCAAGATGCCGACGCCATGGCCCCACGGCCCGGAGGGCTTCAAGAACCGGTGTTCGGGCGACTTGTAGCGAAGGTTTCGCGGAAGCAAGTAGTACTTGATTCCCACGTAGGTCAGTCCCGCCACGACGAGAAAGCCGACCAGAAAGAAGACTGCCGTCGCGACCCGCCCGCCGCGATTCACCCGGGCTTTCTGGGTCAGCGCGGGGTTCGCCATGGGCTTGTCGCCATGGTGTTTGCGAATGGATACTCCGATCGATTTGAGGAATTCGTTCGGCAGCTCCCCGCCGAGGCAGGCGATGATGAAGTCATTGGCGACCTTTTCGGTCGTGCCATTTTTCAGCGACACGGTAGCGGTTTCGATCGCGACAACGTCGGTCGACATGTGAGCCTGGACCCGGCCGCTCTTGATGTGCGCGTCGATCTTTTGCTTGTTGAGCGGGCGACAGCGTGCGAACTCGGGCCGGCGGTAAGAGATCGCGACGCGGGCGTCGCTTTCGTCCGCCAACTGTATCGCCGCCTCCAACGCGGAGTCGCCGCCGCCGACCACCAGCACGCGCTTGCCCGCGTATTGCCGCGGATCGATCAAGCGATAGGCGACCTTTTCCAGCTCCTCTCCGGGAGCGCCGATCTTGCGCGGCGTTCCTCGTCGCCCGATCGCAAGTACCACGCGCTTGGCGGAAAGGACGCCCCGGTCGGTCGTGACGAGAAAGTTGTCCCTGGTGCCATCGATCCCCGTCAACTTGGTCTTCTCGTGGACCTTGACCCCCGCCTTGGACATCACGTCTTGAAACGACCCGACCAGATCTTCCTTCCGGATCAGGGACCGTCCGAACTTTCCGTAGTACGGAAGGTCAACCGTCTCCGTCATCACCAGCTTCTGGCGTGGATAGTGCGCCACGGTACCGCCCACCGTGTCTTGCTCCAAGAGCGAATAGGACAGCCCGGCCGCGCGGCAGCCCACTGCGGTCGCGATTCCGGCCGGCCCCGCGCCGACGATCACGACGTCGACGTTCTTGGCCCCAGCGGATCGGTCGATCGTCGCCTTCAATCGAGCCGCGACCTGTAGTCCCTGGATGAGTGCGTTTTTGATGAGGCCCATGCCCGCCAGCTCGCCGACGATGTGAACACCCTCGCGACTGGTCTCGAAAAATTCGTCGACCTCGGGAAGCTCCACGCCTCGCTCGGAAGACCCGAACACCAGCTTGATGGCGTCGACCGGACACTCGGCCGCGCATTTTCCGTGTCCAATGCACTTCGACGCGTTCAGGAGGGTGGCTATCCCGTTGACCAGACCCAGAATCTTCCCCTCGGGACACGCGCTGATACACGAGCCGCTGCCGATGCACACATCGGGATCGATGACCGGGTGCAGGGAGGTCGGAATATTGAGCTCGAGCCGAACCGCCTCCTCCAGCTTGTGCTTGGCGCGCCTGTCTTCGAGCTTCCGTCTCAGACGGAACGCGAGGTACAAGAGGCCAATTAGGATGCAGGTTCCGACCACGAGGTGGTCTTGCGTTAGGGCCTGAAGCCTCATCGTGTCACTGAATGTGTACCGCTGTTGCGACCGGCGGACTCGACTGACGGGCAATCGGTTGCAATCTATCCGCCGTTACAGTTGGTCCCTCGGTTGCTATGGCAAGCCGTACACGAGCTCTTGGTGTAATCCGTGGTGACGGTGTGGCACTGCGCGCAGGTCGCCCCTTGGTGCCCGCGCAGCGTGGTGCCGTTGTAGCAGCCGTTGCTGTGCACGAACTTGTTCCAGGTCGTAAAGTCGGTGTGGCAGGTGTTGCAGACATTGGCGGACACGTTCTGCGCGACGTGATTGAACGGGGTGGTGCCCTTCGTGAAGTCGCCCATGTGGCAGGTCTCGCAGGTCGACTTCGTTCCGCCGACAGCGGTGTGTTGCATCGCTGTCTGCGGTCCCCAGGCAGTGAACGACGTGTGGCAGGTCGAGCAGGCCGTGGGGAATTTGTTGGCGACGTGCATGGACGCTGGGCTCGTGGTCGCCTTGGAGAGGTCACCGGTATGGCAGGTCTCGCACTTGGATGTGGTTCCACCGATGGTCGTGTGGTCCATCGTCGTCCCAGGCCCCCAGGCCGTGAAAGACTTGTGGCAGGTCTCGCAGGTCTTCGGGAACATGTTGGCGACGTGCATGGACGCTGGGGTCACGGTCGCCATCGCCAAGGCGGCCTGATGACAACTCACGCAATTTGGTGGCGTGGGGAGCATGGAGTGGTCGAATTTCGCCATTCCGTTGGAGTGACAGCGATAGCAGGACGGCGAATCGTAGGTGTAGCCGACGACGTTGGCGTGCTTGGGTGTTGTGACAGCGTCAGCGTGGTCGTGACAGCTTATGCACGTGAATTGACTCTTGTCACCGGGAGTGGTGTGACAGTCCGTGCACTGAGTGGTCGCGTGCTTCGTTCCGATATCGATGGGGAACATGGCGTGATCGGGCCGCTTCAGTTCTGCGGATGCTCCCTGCGGGTGGCAGGTGAGACAGGTGGGGGCGTCGTACTTGTATCCGGTGACCCCCATGTGCAACGTGGCCGTCGCTGCCTGCACGTGGCAGCCCGAGCTGAAGCACGTGAATTTGCTCTTGTCCGTCGGATCGGTGTGGCAGTCCGTGCACTGGGTGGTCGCGTGTTTCGTCCCGACGTCGATTGCGAAGAACTTCATGTGGTCGGGCCGCGACACCGTGCCGGCAATCCCCTGCGGATGGCAGGACAGACACGACGGCGAGTCATACTTGTAGTTCGCGACCCCGACGTGACCTGTATCGGTCACGGCCTGAGCATGATCGTGACAGCTGATGCAGGTGAATTGCTTCTTGTCCGCGGGATTCATATGGCAATCCGCGCATTGGCTGGCGCCGTGGACGCTCCCCATGTCAATCGGGAAGTACTGGGCGTGGTCTGCGCGGGCAATCGAGCCCGCCAACCCCTGCGGATGACAGGTCAGGCAGGCCGCGGACTCGTACTTGTAGTCGGCAATACCCACGTGCGCCGTGTCCGTCATCGGTTGAACGTGGCAACCAGAGCTAAGGCAGGTGAATTGTTTGAACGTCGTGAAGGTCCCATGGCAACTGTTGCAGTCGGCGGTCGCGTGCGGTCCGGTGGCTATAGGCAAAAGGTTCTGATGCCCTTCCCGCGTCATGGCGGTGCCGACCGCAGCGCTCCCACTCTTGCTGCTCCCGCCCGACCCACCGGCCTGGGACGGCATCAGGAAATTGCAACCAAGGCTCCCGGCCACGGTCAGGACCAACAGTAGTGTGGACACGTCTGACATGGAACGCCCTCCTGCCCTGGTCCAATGCACGAGCCCGCAGATTCGCATCTGGCAATCAGTACCAACCTGTTCCGGCGATCAGGCATCGGGGGTCAATCTTTTTTCAAGTGCACCGGCGCCGAGCGAAACGATGGGAGGAATGCTACCGTCTGGTCACCCGTGAACCGGTACACCTCGTCGCCAGGAGATCGATGTCGGCGGCCGCGGTTCTAGCGATCGTCGTTGCCGTGGGCGAGGCGCAAAGTCCGGCGTCGACCGCCCTGCTCGACGCGGCGAGGGAATCGCTCGGGACGGCGGCATCGATTCGCCTGGTCGAGACCGACAATTTGACCGACGCGAGGGCGATCCGATTCGAGCACGACCTCGGTGCCGGTGTCGTCGCCGTGCTGACGTGGAAGGAGCCGGCGCATCTTCACGCGGTCGTCCGCGTCCACGTTGCGCGCGCCGATCGTTGGACCACGCGCTTCGTGACATTTGATTCCGGCGATACGTTGTTCGAACGAGGGCGGACCTTGGGTTTCGCGGTGGCGTCGATGACGCCGGAGAAGCCCGACGCCCCGACGCCGCCCGTTCGACCGTCGCCTGTGCCTGTGCCCGTGCCCGTGCCGCCGCCGTCATTCCCGCCGCTTTCGCCACCGTCGCCTCTGCCTCCTACCGCACGGCGCACCTCGTCTCCGACTCCTCGGGTGGCGGAACAGACGGCGGCGGGATCGCCGTCGCCTCCATCCGTGACCGTGCTTCCGGAAGCCTCGGCGCCGCCGCCTTCTGCCGCAGTTCCCCCCGCACCCCTGTCATCGCCTCGGGACCTGGTCGCACGAGCGTCCGCGGAGGGCCAAGAATCTGCGGCGCAGAAGGCACCGGTGGATGAGGGTCACGCCGAAGGGCCGGATGACAAGGCATCAGACGCTGAAGTGGCCGCCGCTCCCCGTCGATCGCGGCGGTTTGCAATTGGAATTGCGGCCGTGGGTTCCTTGGGCCTGGGTGAGCCGCAGCGCGCACTCGGCGGCAAGGTCACCATCGCATGGTATCCAACGCCTACGCTCGCGATCCGTGGGGATGTCGGCCTGCGCGTGGCTTCTTTGCCAGAGTTGCCCGGTTCGGACCGGCTCGGCTCACTCGGACTTGGTCTCGAGTGGTGGCCGGTCATCGATCGAACGAAGCAAGGCTGGGGCGTCGGAGTGCGGGCGGACGCGCTTTTGACGGGCCTTCAGGTGACGGGCACGGTCTTGGACGGTCATTCGGAAGCTCACTATAGGTTTCTCCCGGGCGCCGATTTCGTTCTTCAGGCCTTCGCCGCGCTGACGCGTTCCTGGGAGTTGCTGGTGGGCGCGGCGCTGGAAGGCGTCCCCGGGGCCACGGATATTCGCAGGGGTGATGACCATGTCGTCGTAGCCACGATTCCGGCCATACGCGCCGTCGGCGAGCTTGGGCTTCGCCTGCGGTTCTAGGCGGTTTTGAGCGTTCCCGGTTGCGTGCGCGACAGAATTGAATCAATCTGGCCTTCATCTGCCTGCTTGTGGGGCGCCCTTGGTACCAGTCAACGTGGATCAGGACAGCAAACGGGTTGGCAGAGGTTCGCAGGGTGGGCATCGTGGGCAGGAACGATATTCTCAGATTGCGGGTCAGTGGGTGCGCCTGGCATGGAAGGAGCGCCCTTCGCCACGGACCGAGCTTTCACCCCATGTGATTGGCACCGTGGCCAGGGAATTGCGCGCCCGCAGGCGCCGCCGGGTCGTGGCGAAGTGGGTCGGCGGCGGTCTGGGCTCCGTTACCGCCGCGACCGGTGCCATCGTGCTGGCCCTGTTCCTCACCCGCCACCCTCAGGTTTCGACCGGGGCGTCCGCTGTGGTCCCCGACCAGGTCGCCCTGGCTGACCATTCGGCCTCGGTTTCCAACTCCCGTGTGTTGCGGGTTTGGGAGGGCACAGTCGACGGTGTCAAGCCCCCATCTCAACAGCGGATCGTCGCCGCCGGCGATGATTTCCGTGCGCCGGCGGCGGGACCAATCCGGATCGTTGGTGACGAAGGGTCCGAACTGGTGATCGAGCCAGGCGGCGGCGTCCACGTCGTCGAGGCCGACGCGATCAGAAAATTCCAGCTCCTGCGAGGGGCGGTTCGCGCTCACGTGAAGAAGTTGCTCGTGGGCGAGCGTTTCATCATCGGCACGGCGGACGCCGTAGTCGAAGTTCACGGAACGCAGTTTCGCGTATCTCTCGAGGATTCCGGGGGGACCTGCGCGGCAGGAGGAACCGTCACGGGGGTATCGGTTTCCGAGGGCGTAGTGACCGTCGCCTGGCCAGGGCATGAGGAAAGGCTGCTGCCCGGCGATCGCTGGATGTCCCGATGCCCTCTTGCGGTCGCGTCGGATCGGAAGACGTCGTCCGGTGCCCAACAGAACCGCAAGGGAACCCGGTCGCGCCGCAAATTGTCGCACGCGGATCCGGTGCTCGCCGTCGGCGAATCTCGTCCATCCGCTTCGGTGGGACGGAAGGACCCGGATTCAGGGGCCGCGTCGCCGGCGACGTCGAACTTGGCGGCGCAAAACGACTTGTTCTCGGCGGCCGTTCGGGCCAAACGGAACGGTCAGCTCTTGGATTCGCAGAGACGATTCGAACGCTTGGTGCGCGAATATCCCACTTCGTCCCTCGTCGAAGGCGCGCTCGTCAACCGAATGAGACTGCTGACCACCACCGATCGGCAGAAAGCGGTCACCGCGGCGGCAGACTACCTGTCGCGTTTTCCAGACGGTTTTGCACGCGGGGAGGCCCAAACAATTTTGATCGCGCCCTCCAAACGATGATTCCGATTTTCCGCCGAAGGGTTGCGTCCGTTGTCTCCATATCCGCGGCCGTCGCTTTGTCGGCCTGTCATGGTCACCTCGATTTCGGAATCGCCACCGGCACGGGAGGAAGCGGACAAAATACTGGTACTGGGGGAATCGTCGCGACCGGGGGAGTAGTCGCGACCGGGGGAGTCACGGGAACCGGGGGAGTGGCTGCGACCGGGGGAGTCATCGGAACCGGGGGAGTAGTTGCGACCGGGGGAGTCACGGGAACCGGGGGAGTGGCTGCAAGCGGGGGAGTCATCGGAACCGGGGGAGTGGTTGCGACCGGGGGATTGGGCGGAAACAGCGGGAGCGGTGGGCGGGCTACCGGTGCCGGTGGCGGGACCGATGCCTGTTCCACCGAGGCTGATTGTCGCGTTTCGCTCCACTGCGATCTGTCCGGTACCAAGACCTGCGTCCCTTGCGTGAACGACTCGCACTGCACGACCACCGGACTCCCCCGTTGCAACACGACCCTGCACCGCTGCGTGGCCTGCTTGGCAGGTAGCCAGGACTGCGCATCGACGCAGACCTGTGTCGTGGGTCGCTGCATGACGATGTGTACCGAACAAGCTCCGTCTGGTTGTCCCGGAACCACTTCCTGCGACAACGGGCTGTGCATCTCCTGCGCGGACGACGGGATCGCGTGCTCCGGCGCCCCGGCGACCCCGTTCTGCCTAAATCCGCCTCGAATCTGCGTCGGCTGCCGCTCGGCGGTCGATTGCATGAATAGCCCCGCGAAGCCGACGTGCGATCCGGCACGCAATGTGTGTGTGGAGTGCACGAAGGGCGCGGATTGCCCGGTCGGCAAACCCTTCTGCGATCCCGCGGGCAATTGTTCGGCGGGATAGCACTTTTGCGGAGTGGGGCGAAGGATGTTTCAGCCAGCCCGTGAGCGCGGCAGGCGGGTCAGGATGCCAGCGTGGCGTCGAGCGAGTTGAGGAGTTCCGCCAACTCGGGATCACCGGCGATTCGTTCGTGAAGGCGGCGGCGACCGCGCACGAGGCGGCTCTGGGCGGCCGCCTCGCTCACGCCCATGATGCGCGCGCCGTCTTTCAGATTGTGCCCGAGGACATCGTGCAGGACGAAGCCCCAGGCCACTTTCTCGCCGATTGCGTCCAGATGTCCGAGGATCCGTGACAGGACCTCCCGGGCAGCCAGCGTCCCTTCCCCGTGCAATCTGGAGCTGGGGAACCTGTCCTCGGGTACCAGATCCAGCGAAACATGCCGGCTTTTCGGGCGGCGCCGGAGCTGTTTGAAGACCACGTGAGCCGTGACCGCGGAGACCCAAGTGTCGAGCGCGCATTCACCCCGATAGGTCCCGATGGTTCTGACCAACTCGAT
>JADGRC010000431.1 GCA_017881245.1 Pseudomonadota bacterium | reverse complement strand
GATCGACTAGGAATTCGGAGCCGGCTCCCTCATAAAATTCAGCGGCGGCGCCCTGCAGAAGATCCAGGGCCGCGCGCAGCGGCGTGCGCCATTTGTGGTTCCACCCGTGCTCGAGCGGCACCATGGAGCAGCCGCAATCTCGCCACCAGCGCCCGACGCCGTGAGCGCAACTCCAGGACGTTCCCTTGCCGTCGGGGCCCTCAGCCAGGGCCATTTCCCAGCGGGCAGGATGGGCCGCCAGGTAGGCACCCAAATTGGTCGGCACGATCCCGGAACGCGGGCCTTCGACGAAGCTGGTGAAGGCGAGATTCAGATCCGCGAACTTCTTGTGATGGCCGAACAGCTCGCCGTCCGACGCGCACAGGACCAACGGCGGCTCGGACACGCGCGAACGGGCGGCCGACGCGCGCGCCATCGCCAGGAACGTGGCCGCGTCGCGCGTGGCGTCCCCAAAAGCAACTCCACGCGACAACGGTCCATCGAAAACGGCAATCGTCAATAACCGTCCCGAGCCGTCGGGGTGCTGCCAACGATACGCCCGACCCGTGTCCACCGTATCCCGATCGACCGAGGTCCAATCGTCGCCAGGCGGACGAACCGCGGCCACCTGTTCGGGCGCCACGATCGTATACCTGACCCCCAGATCAATCAGGCTCGCCAGAGTGGCCGCGTTGGCCGCCGTTTCGGGCAACCACAGACCCTCGGCCGGGCGCCCAAAGCGACGACGAAAATCCGCCAGGCCCCAAAGCAACTGAGTGCGCCGATCGGCCGGAGTACAGAGCGGAACAATCGGGTGCGCATAGGCCTGGGCCACGCCCCCCCCGAATCCCAACCGGCGCTGTTGTTCGCCGTCGGCCGCCCGCAAGCGCTCATGGGTTCGCGGGTCCTGTCGCTCGATCCAGCGCGCCAGGGTGGGGCCAAAATTGAACGACAGGCGTGCGTAGTTGTTGACGATCGACTGAATGCGGCCGGCACGATCGTAGATGCGCGCGTACGCGTTCGCGCGATACGATTCGGAGTGAATGCGCGCGTTCCAATCATGAAAAGGCGCGGCGCTCGGCTCGCGTTCGACGTCGTCGGTCCAGGGATTCTCGCGCGGCGGCTGGTAAAAATGACCGTGAACCACCAGCGCGAACGGCGACATCAGAAATTCCGCGATCGGGTCAAAAGCGTGTCCTTGGCCTTTTGAACGACGGTCACGCCGCCCTCGCTGACCGTAAAACGAATGGCGTCGCGAGCAAGATCGTGCCCGATGTGATCCCCCTCGGCGACGCGCACATTCTTATCGATGATGGTTCGGAATAGACGCGCGTTGCGACCCACGTAAACGTTGTCGAAAAGCAACGATTCGCGCACATCGGCGCCCGCGTCGACGAAGACGTTTCGTCCCAAGACGGAGTCCTTGACGAATCCACCGGCCACGATGCAACCGCCCGACAAGATCGACTGCACGGCGATGCCGCGCCGGGTGTCCTCGTCGAAGACCAGCTTGGCGGGAGGATCCGGGAACTGCGCCGTCATGATCGGCCAGTCCCAGTTGTACAGATTCAAGCTGGGCACGACGTTCTTCAAATCCATGTTCGCCTCGTAGTAGGCGTCGATGGTTCCCACGTCCCTCCAGTAGGCGTTCTCTATTTCGTCGGAGACGCCGCGAATCCGATTGAGGTTGAAGTTGTACGCGAAGACCCGGCCCGATTTCAGCATCGAGGGCAGGATGTCCCGGCCAAAATCGTGATAGGTCGACCGCTCCGAATCCAGGCGGAGCTCCTCGATCAAGGGACCGGGGTGAAAGACGTAGTTGCCCATGGAACCGAGGCAATGTTCCGGGTCCCCCGGAATCGTGACCGGATCCCGCTCCGGCTTCTCCTGGAATCCGACCACCCGCCCTTCCACGTCGATTTCGACAATCCCAAACTGATGGGCGTCGGCGACGGGAATGGGCAGGCACGCGATCGTGGCCACGGCGTTCTTCTCGTGGTGAAAGTCCGTCATCTGACGGATGTTCATCTTGTAGATATGGTCCGCCCCGAACACCAGGATGGCGTCCGCGCGAAACTCGTCCACCAGGTGAAGATTTTGAAACACCGAATCGGCCGTACCGCGGTACCACTGGTCGCCCGTGCGCATCTGCGCCGGCACCACCGTGACGAACTGGCCGAACGTGCTGCGCGCGCCCCAGGTTCGTTGAACGTGTTCCGCCAGAGACTGCGACTTATATTGGGTCAGGACATAGACGGCGCGAATTCCGGAATTCGCCATGTTCGATAGCACGAAGTCGATGATGCGGTACCGGCCCCCGAAAGGCACCGCCGGTTTGGCGCGATCCAGTGTCAGCGGGTTCAGGCGCGAACCCTTGCCACCGGCCATGATCAAGGCGAGATAACGGCGCTGTCCATCCATTTGACGAGGCCATTATACAGAATACCGACGGTAGAGCGTTTCCGGCTATCATGACGGGCCATGAATACCGTGGACAAGTTCAATTCGCACCTAGTGGCGCTGTCACGCAACCTGTGGTGGTCGTGGAATCCGCACATCATCAAGGTATTTCGAGACATGGACCCGGAACGTTTCCGAACGTCCAACCACAACCCGGTTCTGATGTTGGGCGAATTCTCACCGGCGCAGATTGAACGGCTATCCAAGGACGCGGGCTTGCGCGCCCGCGTGGACGCCGCCCACCGCGAGCTCGTGGACTATTTGGATGAACCCCGCACTTGGGCTTCCGTGCACGCGGCGCCGCTGCGTGTGCGCCCCGTTGCCTATTTCTCGGCGGAGTTCGGTATTCACGAATCGCTTCCCATCTACAGCGGAGGCCTGGGGGTTCTGGCGGGCGATCACCTGAAGACCGCGTCGGATCTGGGCTTGCCCCTGGTGGCCGTGGGCCTCTTCTACCGCGAGTCCTATTTTCGACAGCGCATCGACCGCGACGGAAACCAGCACGCCGAGTGGGTCCGTTCGCCCGCCGAGACGTTGCCCGCCAAACCGGCGCTGACCCCAGCCGGTCGGCCCATTGTCGTCGAGGTGCCCATCTCCTCTTCAGAAACCCTGCTGGCCCAGGTTTGGGAGATTCGCGTCGGGCGCAACCAACTCCTGCTGCTCGACACCGATGTCGATGGCAACACCGACGAGAACCGCCAGCTTTCCGCGCGTCTTTACTTTGGCGATCAGCGCATCCGCATCCGTCAGGAGTTGCTGTTGGGGGTGGGCGGCATCCGCGCGCTCCACGCCGCCGGCATCCATTGGGGTGGCTTGCACCTGAACGAAGGCCACAGCGCCTTCGCCACCCTGGAGTACACCAGGCTGCGGATGGAGTTGACTGGGGCGGACTTCGCCAGCGCGGCCCAGGACGTCGCTCAGAGCACCGTCTTCACGACTCACACCCCCGTGGACGCGGGGCATGACCGGTTTTCGCCTGAGTTGGCCGACGGACACCTCGGTCCCTTGCGCCAGTCCCTGGGACTGTCGCAGCAGGATTTCATGGGTCTCGGTCGCATTCGGCCCCACGACGGCCACGAATCGCTGTGCATGACGGTTCTTGCATTCAAGATGTCGCGTTACGCGAACGGCGTCTCGGCGTTGCACGGCCGCGTGACACGCAAGTCATGGCAGGTGTTGTGGCCCCACCACCGGGAGGACGAGGTTCCGGTGGGGCACATCACGAATGGCGTTCACGTCCGCACCTGGCTCGCGTCCGCGATGCAGCGGCTCTACACGAGGCACATTGGCCCCGACTGGCGCACCCGGTTGTCGGATCCCGAATCGTGGGTCCGCATCGAGGACGTACACGACGGCGAGTTGTGGGAGACCCACCGCGTGTTGAAGGCGGATCTCGTTCACTTCGTTCGGCGCAAGGTCGGCGAGCAGCGCCAGAACAACGGCTACTCCGATGAGGACGTGAAGGCCGCGCGCGCACTGCTCGATCCGGATGCTTTGATCATAGGCTTCGCCCGACGGTTCGCGACCTACAAACGTGCGGACCTGATCCTGCGCGACTTCGAACGCGTCAAGAGGCTGATCAACGACCCCAAGCGCCCGGTTCAGTTTGTCTTCTCGGGCAAGGCCCACCCCGCCGATCGCCCCGGCCAGGAGGTCCTGCGCCACATCCACGAGGCCATGCGAGCGCCTGAGTTGCGCGACCGCGTGGTCTTCATCGAGAACTACGACATCAACGTCGGCCGGCACTTGGTCCAGGGCGTCGACGTCTGGCTGAACAATCCCCGACGTCCCCAGGAAGCGAGCGGCACGAGCGGTCAGAAGGTGTTGCTG
Organism: Pseudomonadota bacterium; assembly: GCA_017881245.1. Lineage (GTDB taxonomy): Bacteria > Myxococcota_A > Polyangia > Fen-1088 > Fen-1088 > FEN-1088. The sequence goes on along the minus strand of JADGRC010000431.1, from coordinate 23,960 downwards.
AACGGTGGCCTGAATTGCTCGGTTCTGGACGGCTGGTGGGCCGAAGCCTACGACGGCCTGAACGGCTTCGCGATCGGCGACGGCACCTCGCACGTCAACGTGGAAGAACAAGATCGCCGCGACGCTGCGAGCCTGTACAACGTCATCGAAAACGAAATCGTGCCGCTTTACTACGATCGGGATGAACACGATGTGCCGCGCGGCTGGGTCGCGCGCATGAAACGGACGATCCGGACCCTGGGATGGCGATTTAATACCGACCGCATGGTCATCGACTACACCCGCGAATGCTACCTGCCAGCGGCGGGCGCACAGACTTCCGCCATGCCCAAATAGGGGGCCCCGCGATCGCAGGGCGTCGAAAGGACGACTCTTTGCCTCCGTGGCTCCCTCCGCGGTTCCCTCCGCGACGATCATCAGCGAAAGCGCGCGTCACATTTCTGACACGCCACGGAACGAATTTTTTCAGTTAACCCGCCGATGGCCGCTGCCGATGTTGCCTTGGTATGTGGTGGCAAACCAGTATCACCTGCGCGATGTTTCTGGCGTTGCTCGGTCCTTCGACGGCCCGTGGCGCGAAGCCAAGCCGAAAACTCGAGAATCGCACTTCCCGAGCCTTCGTGGCCGAGGGAAGCCCGCTCGTCGAAGCTGAACCGCATACCGGTCCCGCCGTGATGCACGATCCGGAGATCCTCGGCAAGGCGGAGATGCTTTCCCTGGTCAAGAAATACGCCAACGACATCGCCAGCACGTTGCTTGACGGTGAGGTCCAACGAGAAAGCGCGGTCCGCGCGCGTGACGTCATCAAGCTGAGCTGCATTCAAGACCATCTCTCGAACATGAAGCTCATGAAGGCCTTGTCCGACCAACGCTTGGCCGCGACGGCACGCGACGACATCCGCGCGGACGACCTAAACCTCCGCCATGAATTTCGTGGCGTTGAACTGGCCCACGAACGTGTCACCGAGCTTCACAAGGAGCTGCTGGAATGCGTGGGCGAGAGCCTTGAGATCGCGGCGCCCTCGGGCGAGACGAGTGGTCCGAACAATTCAGCGGCTTCGCCCGATCCGGTGTCAATCAGTGCGGAGATCCCAAAAGTGGATCGCCCGCCACCCGCCAGCGCTTACCGCTGAACGGACGCCTTCCTCCGCGTGGTGACCTAGCAAGCCGATCGCGAGCCGCGGTCGACCGGAATGTGGCGTGCTCAACCCTAATCGACGGCATCCGTTGCAAGGCCCCACCCGGGTCTGCGGTACGCTCGGGCGCCATGGCATACGTCGCACTCGATCGCTTTCTCTTTCGAGCCCCTCTGCTTCCTTCGCGGACGCTGACCGACGGAGGTCCGGGGGCGCTTGACCGCCACCCTCTCGGGAGAGCGGCTCTGGCGCTGGCCAGCCCCGAGCTGAATACGGCAAGCGCTTCGGCCAACGGTGCGGACGACAAGGCGATGGCGCGGGTCGGGCGAGCGGTCGACCGCTACCGGCGTCGGGCGGCTTTTCGCCCCACGCCCCATGGGCTCTGGGCCGGGGTAGGCTTGGGCTCTCTGGGGCCGCGTACAGCTTTCAAGACTGGCCAGCCGGGCGCAGTGTTTCGTGTCGCCTGGAAGCGTCTGGCGGATCTGGCGCGCACGCTCTTGACCGACGTCGACGTGCGGGCCCACGTTCGATTGCGCCACGCCCCTTCGGTCATTCAAGGCGCACGGACGGTCGTCTGGCTGGGGTCGGACGACGGGGACGGCGTGGACACGGCAAGGCTAATCGAAAAGCGCGCCGATTGTGACGCCCTGGTTGGGGCCGTCTTGAAGGCCACCTCGCGCTGGACTCCCTGGCCCAAGGTCCGGATCGCCGTGGCGCCTGACGCCGACGAGAACGACGACATGGACGAGGTGGACGATCTCTTGTTGACGATGGTCGACGACGGGCTGCTTCACTTCGATCTCGTTCCCCCGCTCCTCGGACCGCCACCCGCGAATTGGATGATCGAACGCTTGGGCGACAGTCGATCAGGTGCTGCTTCCCTCTCGCGGGTGCCGGCCATCGCGCGAGCGGTAGAGCAGTTGCTTCGGGCTCGCGACGCGGCGGACAGGGGGGATTTTGCCGCTTTGCAGGCCACATTGGCGGCTCTGCCCGCCGCTTTGCCGTCCGCGAACGGGATCCAAGCGACGCTGATATTCCGCCCGCGCCAAGCTGTCACGCTGTCACGAACGGCGGTCACCCGCGCGGCGCGGCTGGCACCGTTGCTGTTCAGGTTGCAAGAAGCGTTGGCTCCGCCGGCCATGGAACGAACCCCGGACCCCGCGCTCGCGGACGCACTGGACGCGACCACGGAAATCCTCGGCGCTGGCGCGCTCGATCTCGGCGCGCTGGCTCTGGGAGACTATGGCGTCGAAACGTGCGATCGGGATCCCTTCTCGCGACCTGCGGCGAAGGATTCGCCAGGTCACGGCCTCTTGACCCTGCTCGTCGATCGCATCGTGGAAGCGGCCCGTGATGGCCTTCCCACCGTTACCCTGAGCTCCGAGAACATAGAACCTTTGTTACCCACCGTCGACATTCCGGCGACGTGCGAACTGTTCCTGGCCCCGTGCAAGCCTCGCGCGGGCAAGCCTCCCGGCGAAGGCTGGCTCCTCGGCCTTCACGCGCCCGCCGGCGCGAGCTGGGGCCGTTTTGCGCATGCGTTGCCTGACGGCGGTGCGACGCTGCTGGAGCCGCTGCGCACTGCGGAGCTTCGCGCCCGACCCGGCGAGCGGCGAATGGATGTCATCTTCGCGCCCAGCGATGGGCTCGGCGACATCTGCGCGCACCCGCCCCTTCGGCCAACCGCGCTGGCCTTGACCGGCTGGCCCAACGAGAACGCGGACGCGCTGACAGTGACGCTGGCCGACCTGGAGCTCTGCGCGGACGCGGGCGCACTGGAACCACTCGCGTTGCGAACCACGACCGGCGTGCCTGTCGCGCCGTCGGCCCTGCACCGCGTGCGATCGACGACGGCTCCCGGGGGAATCTGGCGACTGCTCGTCGGCTGGAACCTGTATCGTCAGCACGCGCCGTGGGCCGTCACGCTCGGTCCCCTCGGGGATCTCGACTGGACGCCACGCATCGTGATCGACGGCTTTGTCGTCGCGCCGGCCAGTTGGCGCGTGCCACCCGACATCGCGGCTCGCGGCGCATCCGCGCGCCACGTCAGGGCCTGGCGGAAACGCGCGGCGTTGCCCAGATTCGTTCAGGTCGGCTCGGAAGACGAGCTCTTGCCCGTTGACCTGACGACGCCCCTGGCGGCAGCCGATCTGGTCGGACAGTCCCGCGTGTTTGAAATTTGGCCGCCGCTCGACGACACGCCCGACGCTTCGGGCCGTCGCGTGGAGGCGGTCGTCGCCCTCGCCGATGAGCCTAACGAGGAATCGCGCGCTCGGATGGCCGCCATTCTATCGGACGTCGCTTCTGCCGGCGCGGTACCCCCGCCACGAAAGGCCGCGCCGTCGCCCGAAGCCAGCGGGTGGCAGACCTTCAAACTTTTCGGCGGCGTCGACCATCAGGACGCGTTGTTGATCGACGACGTGGCCCCCACCATCCGTGAAGCGCGGGCGGCGCGCGAGATCACCGGCTGGTTCTTTCTACGTTACGTGGACGGCCCCGGCTTGCGGACGCATCTGAGGCTTCGCGTCCGAACAGCCAAGGCGGGCGACCCCCGATTCTCGCGGCGCTTGAACCGTCGCTTGGCGTTCGCGTGGAAGAGCGGCGATGTCGTGTCGGTCGAACAGGCTTCCTATTTCCCCGAGGTCGCGCGTTTTGGTGGCGCATCCGGGATGGCCGCGGCGCACGCGCTGTTCCAGGCCGACAGCGGCTTGGCATGTACACTGTTGGCACTGGAAGCAGCAGCAGGGGCCTCGCCGGGAGCGGACGCGGAGACGGGCACCGACGGCGGCGCACCGGGGATCGACGGTGATTTCCGGGAGATGGTCGACCTTCCCGAATGGCGCCTCCTGTGTCTGGTGGCGACCTTTGATAGCCTCTCACGCGGCTTCGGGCTTGACCTTGACGGGCGCCGACATCTGGCGCGGCGCCGGCTGGGCGTGCACGCGACGGAGATTGACACCGATACCGCGCGGGCCCATGGACAAGCGTTCCGAACCTTGGCCCCACACCTCAGAAAGTTGCTGAGCGGCAACCTGCCGGCACCCATCGCAGTCCCGTTGGATGACTATCGCACGCGTGCCCTGAAAGCCACCCGCAGCCTTGATCCAGACACCCGGCGACGCATCATCGCGCCGATCCTGCATCTGTCGACGGTTCGACTCGTCGGCCTCGATCGCCCGACCGAGATCCGCGCCTATGACCTGTGGACACGAACGCTCGAGAGCCTCGCGCGCCACCCGCCGCCCTAACGAAGTCCCGATGCCGGCAAGTCGGATCGTCGGACTGAAAACGGAGCCAGGGTCATTGAATCAATCATCATCGAACGCCAACGCCCCACGATCCAGCGCCCGGTAGCTTCACAGCCAGAGTCGGGCGGCTACGTCATCGGCGAACATGAGGCCGGTGGGTGTGGGGGCAAGCACGCGCGCGTCCAGACGCAGCCAGCCCCGCTCGACACATCGGGTGACCTCGGTCTGTCGCGGCAGCACCGGATCCACCCCGAAGCGTTCGGCGTGGGTCACCCGATCCAACCCATCCATAGTGCGCAACGCCAGCCAGACGGCTTCGTTCTCTAAATCGGAACGAGTCCGCTTCTCGATCCGCGCGGGCGCGGGTGACCCACCCGTCGCGTGCACGGACCGCAGGTACGTCTCGGTCGCGCGCGGATTGGAAAAGCGCCATCCGGATCCGTCCACGAGCGGACGAAACGAAGACGCCGACGCTCCGACGCCGAGGTACGGCGCTCCGCTCCAGTAAAGACTGTTGTGAACGGCACGCTTGCCCGGACGGGCGTGACTCGACACCTCGTATTGCGAAAACCCGGACGCCGCGAGGGCGTCCCGCGCCCATTCCTGCATCGCCGCCGCCTGTTCATCCTCGGGGATAACCAACTCTCCTTTACGCGCGCGTGCGCCGAAGACGGTCCCACGTTCGATCGTCAGGGCATATGCCGACACGTGGTCCGGACGTAACGCCAACACACTGTCAACCGAGCGCCGCCAATCGTCGAACGTCTGACCCGGTAACCCGAACATCAAATCCACGGACACGTTGTCGATGCCGGCCAAGCGCGCCGCGCGCAGCGCTTCGGGTCCCGCGGCGGCGTCGTGATTGCGACCGATCGCGCGCAGCAGCCGATCCTCGAGCGACTGTAATCCCAGGGACAATCGGTTGACGCCGACTTCCCGCAGTGCCACCAGCTTCGGCTCGTCCACCTCACCAGGATTCGCCTCCACGGTAATCTCGATCGGCTCGTCTTTGCCCCCGAAGGTATCCTGACCGGCGGCAATCACGCGACCGAGCGCATCTGGTCGCCAGAGCCCCGGCGTACCGCCGCCAAAATAGATGGAGGCCAGTGCGCGTCCCGGCCCCCTTTCCTTTTCATTACAACGGAACCAAGCCGCGCGGGCCGCCACTTCGGCAATCACCGCGTCGGCGTATGCGTCATGGGGGATGTCTGCGCGGGTGTCGACGGCGAAATCACAATAGGGGCAGTGAACCCCGCAGAAAGGAAAATGCACATAGAGACCGAGCGGTCCGCGTGTTGCCGACTCTCCCGATCCCACGTCCACGTTCGCCGTAGCCTGCGTTCCCCGACGCCCAATGGGCACAATACCACCCACGGCGGGCCCCCTTACCATCGCGTCTTAGTCCATCACGAGTTTGTAGCCGGTGCCGTAAATGGTGACGATGTGGCGCGGATCGCCCGGGTTGTCCTCGATCTTGCGGCGTAGCTTTACGATCACGTTGTCGACGCCGCGGGTGGATGAATTGCTGGACACCCCCCAAATCTTCTCCAGGATCTCCTCACGCGGCACGGGTTGCCCATCGCGCTCCGCCAAAAGGCGTAACAGCTCCACCTCGTAAAACGAAAGCGCCATCGTCTTGCCCCGCCGCACCAGTTCATGCCGGCGGGGATAGACGACCGTGGTCCCGATGGTTATCTCCTCTTCGCGCGGCGTGATCCGCTGCAAGCGTCGAAAGATCGCGTTGATTCGAGCCACGAGCTCGCCGATCGAGAACGGCTTCGTCACGTAGTCGTCCGCGCCCGCTTCCAAACCGCGAATCTTGTCGTTCTCTTGTGATCGGGCCGTCAACATGATCACGGGTATCACGGGATTCACCGCGCGGATCTCCTCGCAAACCGCAAAGCCGTTCATGTCGGGAAGCATCAGGTCCAGAAGGACCAGGTCCGGCCCGCGATCCCGCGCCAGCGTGACGCCCTCCCGGCCAAGACCCGCGGCCATGATCTCGAAACCCTCGAACTCCAGAGCGTCGCGCAATCCCCGGACCAAGTCAGGCTCGTCCTCGATGATCAGAACCCGTCGTCGACCGGCGCCGGCCGCTCCGGATGGCACCGTCACGGTTTCACCGGATGCAACGTCGAGGTCGAATCGGGTTGCTCCGATGGCGATGCGACCTCGGCCGACTCGCGTGCGCCCGTGGTCGGCGGAGCCGCCGGCAACACCACGGTAAAGGTCGCCCCTTGGCCCGGCACGCTGGCCACACTCAGACGGCCGCCGTGAGCTTCGACGATATGTTTGACCAGCGCGAGCCCGATGCCGCTGCCCCGCACGTTGCGATCCCGGGCGGCTTGTGCCCTGTAGAATCTTTCGAATATCCGGGGCTGCTCGTCGAGCGATATGCCCGGGCCGTGATCTCGTACCGCCAAACTGATCCCGCCGGGTGTCCTCTTCAGGCTCACGTCCACGTGCTTTCCCTCGGCGGCATACTTCACCGCGTTGTCGACCAGGTTCAGCAACACCAGCGTCATCGCGTTGTCGTCCATGCGAACCGACGGCAGCCCCGGCTCGACCTCAGTACGCAGGCGCATTTTTTCCTTCTCGACCCGGTAGCGACATACGTCGAGCGCCCTTTCGACGACCTCGTCCAGACGTCCTTCGGCGAAATCGTAGCTGGCCTTACCCCGCTCGATGCGCGCGAAATCCAGGACATTGTCGATGAGGTGCGACAGCCGCTCGGCCTCTCGCGTGATGATCTCGGCGTATTCGCGCGACGTCGATTCACCCTTGTGCTTTCCGGTGGCCAGCAATTCGCCAAACATTCGAATCAGCGACAGCGGCGTCTTCAGCTCGTGCGAGACATTGGCGATGAAGTCGCTCTTCATGCGCGAAGTGCGCCGTTCCGCGATCACGGTCAACCACACCACGGCCAGTCCCACCGCGATGATCAGGGTCGATACCGGAATGAGCAACACCCCGAGCAATCGTTCGGTCTCCGCTTGAGCCTGCAACTCCTCGACGTTCTTCGGCAGCATTTGAATGCGCCACGCGTACAACGTTTTTCCGAACGACGATTCGTGGAGGAAGCGAGCATCGCGATCCCGCACGGGTTGACCAAATATGGGACGCGCCACCTCGTCCAGGATTGCGATCTTCCGATCGCCTCCGAGCGCCCGCACCTCCTCGGGCAACCAGCGCTGGGCAATCAATCCGAGGTTCATCTTCGCCGCCACGAAGTACTCTTCACCGGCCTCCGATTGCTTCGAAGCGTAGGCGATCAGGACGGACTTCCCTTCAAAGAGCTGATGCAGGTGGCGAAAATTGCCGGGCTGTGCGGGTGTCCAGGGTTGCAGCGAATTCCAGTCGAGGCCTCGCACGTAGTTCTGCCACCGCTCCAGCTCCCGGCCGCGGCGGCGCGCGTCGGGTGGCGGATACACCGAACGAATGCGCGACTGGCGATCCAACACGACCACCGACTCCATCGCCTCGGGCAAAATCAACTCAGGTGGAGGTCCTGCCGTCTTGTCATCCCATTCGACCTGCTTGAATAGCTCGAAGTCCGCGCTGTCAATCCGCTGTTGGATGCTGCCCGCCAACGCCTGGGCCAGTTGTCGGTTGCCCTCCATGAGGGACGCCTTGCTCCGCTCCGACGTGGTCTTGGCATACCGATACCCGTAGTACGACAGGGCAAGCGTCGCGCACACAATGGCCGGAAAGACCAAAGCCAGAATCAGCGAAATGCGAGTCCCCTGTTTGGGCATCACACGACCTAGAGCTTCGCGGGCTCGTCGACCGACCGGGCAGTCGGATGGCGGGGACGTGGCGGCCTCTTGCGCGTGGAGGACGGGGGCTCGGCGGGCACGCGCGAGGTCGGCATCGACGCTGCAGGCGTGGGCGCCGGCTCGAGCGACACAGTCTCGGTCCGAATACGATCGACATCGAATGTCCGCGTCACGGGTCGGAATCCGGGCTTCTCGACACGCACCGTGAGGGATGCCCGCGACGGAGGCCTCTGCACCACCACAGGCGCCACACCGAGGGCGCGCCCCGATTCGACGTCAGTGATTTCCGCGCCGCCGGGCTGGGAATCGATGGTGAGCCGCACCAGCGACACGGCGGCCTCGGACCTCGCTACCGCATGGTTATCCACCGGGACACCATCCACCGCGACCATCATCGCGGGGGACGTCAAAGTGTTGGGCGTCCCCTTGCCTGCATCGCGACGCAGAATGGCGGCAGCCACCACGGCCAGTCCGACCACGAGAATCGCCCCCCCCGCCAAAACGCCACGGGCCCTCGATTTCCCCTTCACGAACATCCTATTCGAATGGAGCTCACCCGTTCCGGTAGACATCGTCGTCGCCGCCCCGAACGCGCGTGTGGCCGCGGTCCCGGCCCCCGGAAGTGTCGCCAGATCGGGAGAGGACACACCCCGAATCACAATCGCCTTTCCGGCGGCTGCCCGAATCTCCATTTGTAGCTCGGCCGCGGAGTTCTGCCTGGCGCTCGGTGCCTTTTCCAGTGCCTTGCCCACCAGCGCCGCCACGGGCTCCGGGATCGTCGGATCGATTTCGCTCAATGATCGTGGCCGCACGTTCAGGTGCATGTTCACCAGCTCGCCGAATCCCTCCGATAAGAAAGGGGGACTGCCCGCGAGCATCTCGAACATGATGATTCCCATCGCGTAGATGTCACTGCGCTGATCGACGCTCTTGGTGCCGAGGCACTGCTCGGGGGACATATACACAGGCGTGCCCATCAACGTGCCAGTTCGCGTTTGCATGCCTCCGCCAGTCGGGAAGGTCTGCAACTTGGCGATGCCGAAATCCAGCACCTTGATCTTCTCGCGCGCTGGATCGGACGGATCGGGAATGATGAACAGATTATCGGGCTTCAGATCGCGGTGAATGATCCCCTTGTTGTGGGCCGCCGCCAAGGCCGACGCCGCCTGATACGAAAACTCCAGGGTGTCGACCAGCGACAGCTTGCCCACCCGCTGGATGCGGGCGGACAGAACCTCGCCCTCCAGCAGCTCCATGACCAGATACGGCGTGCCCTCCGGCGTGGTTCCCGAGTCCAAGATCTCGATGATGTTGGGATGGCGAATCGCGTTCGCCGCACGCGCTTCGTTCAGAAACCGCAACAGCAGCTGCGGGTCCTTGATCAGCTCGGGACGCAACACCTTGACGGCGACACGACGGCCAATGTCGGGGTGCTCGGCCAGATACACGGCACCCATCCCACCCTCGCCGAGCAACGACACGACGCGGTAGTTTCCGAACCGCTGGCCAATCACGCCTGGACAATAGCGGGTTTCGGAAGGACGCGCGACCGCGGCCGAGGCACGGCAAGAGCCGCCGCCACCATTGCAGCGAATGGTCCGACTGGCGGTAGCATCGACACCATGGACTATGGAATGCGCCACTTTCAAGCCCCGCCGCGGTCGAGCCTGGGACGGTTTCTCGAACGAATGTCGCACCTGGTGACCGCGTGGTCGGGAAGCTCATGGGCTTTCGCCGCCGCGGCATTGGTCATCCTCGGGTGGCTGGTGACCGGTCCGTTCTTTCATTTTTCCGACACCTGGCAACTTGTCATCAACACCAGCACGACCATCGTCACGTTCCTGATGGTGTTTCTGATCCAGCGTGCCCAGAACAAGGACGCACTGGCATTGCACCTCAAACTGAACGAGATCGTGGCCGCCATTCACGGCGCCAGCAACCGCCTCATCGACGTCGAATCTCTGACCGAGGCAGAGCTGCGCGTGCTTCACCGCCACTACAAACGCCTGGCCATGATGGCCAAGCGCGACACGGATCTGGGACAGTCGCACTCAGTCGAGGAGGCCGAGTCGCGCCACAACAGGAAGGCCAAGACCGCCAAGACGGCGCTTTGACCTATCCGTCAAGACCCCAAGGACGCGGCTCCGCCTGAGCCTGGGTGATTGCTGGTCCTTCGACGGACAGCATGCTGTCGATCCAGCGCGCGATAGTCTTGTCGTTGCCCACCGGCGGATATCGCGTCGCTATCGCTTCCAGGGTGAGCTCCAAGACCGCGCAATCCGCGAAACGATCGGCAGCGTCGTACGACAGAGCGCGGAAGATGGCCGCTTCGAGGTCGGGCGGAACGTCGTTGCGGAAACGCGACAACGGCGGAAGGTGCGGCCATCCGTCTCGGCCGCTCTGCGCCAAAACCGAAAACTCGAGGTTGATCAGAATCCCCGCAAGCATTTCGTAGGCGATGGCACCCACACCGTAAAGATCGGTGCGGCCATCGATCGCTTGGCCGAGCCGATGCTCCGGCGCCATATAACCTGGGGTACCTTTGACCAACCCGATCTGCGTGCGCGTCACCCGACTGGGGTGATTGGACATGGCGATTCCGAAATCACCGATCTTGACCACCCCATTTCGCGCCACGAGGACGTTGCCGCACTTCACGTCGCGATGGACCACCCCCAGCGGAGTACCGTCGGGCGCGTGGGCCATGTGAGCCGCGTACAGGCCGTCGCAGACTTTGCGGAGGATGGCCAACACGATGGGCAGGGGTATCTGAGTCTTTCGAGAAGCGGAGATCTCGATCAGGCGCGCCAGGTCGGAGCCATCGATATGCTCCATGGCAATGAAGTAGTCGGCACCGGCTCGGCCGACGTCGATGATCTGCACGATGTTGGGATGATCCAACATCGACGCGACGCGGGCCTCGTCCAAGAAGTGCTCCACCAGCTCTGGTTGCCGCGCGAACGAACGCTCCAGCACCTTGAGCGCGATTCTCTTGGTAATGCCGGCCTCCCCCGTCGTTTGTGCCAGGTAAACATCCGCCATTCCCCCCGTCCCAATGTGCTGAACGATTTCGTAACGCCCGATCTTCGCACCCGTGGCGCCAATAAACACGGTGGGCGGCAGGGCGCTCGGAGCAGCGGAAGAGGCATCTTTCGGGATCGCGGGGGGTGCCCAGATCGCTGGAGTGGGTTGCGGCAGGACGATCGGGGCAACGTCGGGTCGGCCGCGCGTCCCGAAAAACAGCGCGACCAGGGCCATCCCGGCGGCACCAATCCAGTAAGGGGTCAAAGGCGGCTCGACCGGCACCGATAGGATCAAATAAATGTTAACGCTCGCCGGGCTGTCGACGCGAACCTCGAATTGTCGCGGCGCCGCGCCCGCCGGATGCTCGGGACCACTGACGTTCAGGCTCTGTCCGCCAACGACGATGCTGGCGCCAATCTTCTCGTCTGTAAGTCGTTCGGAGAAATCCCGAATGTCCACGATTTGACTCGCGGCCAACACGCCCTGCACCTCCTTGGCGCGCTCGCGCGGAATGACCCTGATAGCTTCGGATATGTGCAGAGCGCCACCGCCGATGCGGATCAAGGGCCCCCGGGAAGGATCGGTCAGGGGAGCATCGGCTCCGCTTGGTAAGACGAGAAGGACCACGGGCGTACCGTTCATGGGCACTTGAGCGATGACGATGGTCTCCCCAGCACGCGGGCGAAAGGCCAGCTCGTCCTGCGTCAGGTCGCGAACCGTGGTCGGATCCGTCGAGACAGCCGCAGCCAAGATCGGCATCTCCGCGAGAGTCGCGATTCGTGCCCGCAGCGCCGCGCTGCTCTCCCGCAAGCGACTTTCCAGCAAGCGTCCCCACTGAGCTCCGTCGAACGTACGCGTGGATGCACGGGCCCCGAGCGCGACGATGCCGATGGCGCCCACCGACGCCAGAACGGCAATGGCTTTACTCCTCGGTCGGCCCGCCACGCGGCGCTCCGAATTTGTCGTTTTGGAGGCCGACTGGCTTATCGGTGGACAGGGTCACGACCACATGGTTCTCGTTCGTCTTGATCGCGATGGTCTGAACCGACGGCGTATCGCTGTTCTCGGTCCATGCCCGCAGCCGATATCGTCCCGGTGCCAGACTTCGGAAGCTGAACTGCCCCGCGGTATCCGCAACGGCATAGTGGGGTGCGCCGACTACGGCAACGTAAGCCGACATGTTCGCGTGAAGGTTGCAACCAATTCGCACCACGCCCTCCTTGCTGAACACCAGCTCTCGGGATTGGCCCGCCTTGTATATCCCCAGATCGAAGGGACGCGTGGCCGAACGGGAGAAGACGTTGTGATAGACAGGATCGAAGTTTGGAAAGCTGACCGTGGAGCCGACCGGAATCGCCAACACCTTCGGCGCGAATTCACGATCGCGCTGCTCAATCACCCTCTGCTTGGGTACACGCCGCGAAAACTTTCCCGACAACGGTTCCAGAGTCACGATGGCCAAACTCGGCAGCGCGCGCCCGCTCGACGAGACCACGGTGCCCATCAGCTGACCGCGTTTTCGCTTGCCTGTCTTCTCCGGCTGCTCATCGTCGGAGTTCCCGACCGCCGGGGGCTGAGCGGGCACATCGGTCGAAACCGCCTTCAAAGACGACACGATCCGGGGCGGCGCTCCCTGCCGAAACAAGGGAGCCAGGTCGGCGACCGCCTGGGTTCCCACGATCACCTCAGCCGAACTGAACAACTGATCGGCATATGAGCGGCTTCCCTGCAACCGCGCGGCGTTCGCCTTCTCCAGCAGAGCGGAAACCTGCCGAAGCGTCCGCGCCCGATCGAGCACGGGATCCGGACGAGAGGCGCGGCCCTCGGGCTCGGTCGCCCTCGGCTCGCCGGCCGAGCCCTCGGCACCTTCGTCGGTCGGAACGTCCGCCATGGCGGCGACCGGCACCACGATCTGGGGCTTCAACGGACCGAGTGCCCCCAACACATCCTTCTGTTCGCGGGCGGGGACATTCAGGTGGTCAAGCGCGCCCTTCAAATTCTGAACCAAGGCGGTGAACTCCGCTTCGACGATCCCCATCCCCGCGTGAGCGGTTTTCATGTCTTTCCCCGAGTACTTGCAGGGGCCGCCGGTCGCCTCGCAAAAGAACTCGATCAACATCCCCCGCAGGTGGGGGATGTCGGCGTTCGAGAACCGTCCATTGATGCGTTCGTCCTTCGAAACGCGAGCGAGAAAATCATCGACGACAGCGGTGATGGCGTCCTGCCCGCCAAGGCGGGAATACAGGGGCTGTGCGGCCTCCTTGGTGTCCGCCTCGTCTCGTGGTGGCCGCGTCGGCCTGGAGGGAACCACGCGCGGGCGCGCGACGGCGGAAGGGGCGGCCGCCTCTTCCTGCGGCGTGGCGGTGGCGCACGAAACCATTAGCAACACCGCGATCGATATCTTCATAAGCACGGGCAGGCCTCGTTCTCGTCAACCATCAGCAAGCTAAAATGCGATGATACGGACAACGCCTCGCAGCCGCCAGTGGTGCCCAACCCTTCATACTTGTGATATCGTCAAAATGCTCTTCTGCCGCCACGACGCCCCGCCATCAGGGTACCGGACTTCCAAATTGCCGCCTTCGTGAAGGGTTTGATTCGGATGGCCTTCCGGTGTCAGGGGCTGCGCGTCGCCACACCTTTGGCCTCGTCCTGTGCGCGTTTTTCCTCGCTCACCCTTCGCAAATGACTCTCCTCGCCCAAGCCTCGTCCGGCGAGAATCTCGACCAGGTCGCCCCCCCCGAGCGCGGTGAGTCCGCGATCCACCGTCGGCCTCTGGTCGGGCTTAAGGGAGGGGTAAAGGTCGATCAGGTCCGACACCAGCAGCGATCGTTGCTCATCGCTCAGCTTCTCCGGACTGGCGGTCGCGAGGCTTTCCAGCAGGAGATCTCGAGGCTTGGCGCGGGTCTCGATCAAGACCAGATCGCGCCCAAGCTTGATGGTGACCGCATCCCACACTGACGCGATCCCCCGCACCAAATCAGCCCACATCGGATCTTGCTCGCGCGGCGTCTGGTCCTGCTCCACGGCCATCAAAACCGCCTCCAGACCTATCTTGATATTCGGGTGATGGAGCAACGTGCGGAAGGCCAACCTCCGGGCATCGAGCGTCCCCGGATCGCCAGCCCACTTTCCGTACGCGTGGATCAACTCATTGACGGCGACCGGATCCTCCCTGCCCGCGAAGGTCGAGACGTACCCCACCCGGTCAGGATCCTGGACTGCCACCCGCTGCGTGAGCTCGGGCGGCGGAGCTTCTGTCGACGCCGACCCTGACCCGCGTCCGCGGCACCAAAGCACGGCGACCACCCCCAAGGCGACCACCGAAAGAATCCCGGCGACCTTCCTGCCTGACACGCCTGGGCGTGAGTTCATCTGTCACTCGAGATCGGTCGGCGTATTGAAGAGCGGCGTTAGCGCGATCGCGCCGTGACCGTTCTGCGGGAAGTGAACCGCGCTGGGATCCTTGGGCTGCAGGTTCGACGCCGTGTCATCCGGCGCAAAAAGCACCAGGGACGCCAAGAAATTGAGTAACAATTGCTTCTGGATCCGTCCCAACGCCGCGAACGCGTTACGCGGCACCAGCGCCTCGCCACCGTGACGGAGAATCACCTCCTCCAGGTTTTGGCTGCGACCGTCATGCCCGTATGGCGCCGTCGTCCCCACGCCCCAAAGGGGCTCGGTCATGAATTGTTCCTGAAAGGTTCCCTCGAAGTTGCGTTCATGGAAGTTGACGCCGAGGTCGTGGCGCTTCAGATCGGCGAAGAAATTACGAACCACGAACGGTGCCCCCGCCGGCCGCTTCAAGGACGGAAAACCACTGCCATCGTCAACCCCCGTCAGCCCGTTGATGGTCAACACGGTCCCGGTCGCAAACAATCGATTGAAGGGGTTGCCCTGCGTCGCATCGAAAACGGTCTCAACGTCGGCCACCCGGCGGTCATGATTGATCGTCAGGTTGGCGACATGGCAAGACCCGCAGCCGATGACCGTGAACACCGCCCGACCGAGGACCACGTCGGCGGGTGTCTGATCTCCCGTTCCCGGTTTGAAGTAGTTCAGCAGATAGAACTCCACGAAGTCCACGACGCTCACCGGAATCTCATTGACGTGGCCATCACCATCGGGATCCGCGGTCGGCGAAGCGGCCGGGGGGCTTTCGATCCGGTCCAGACTTCCGTTCAACGCCATGCCGGCGGGCGTTAGCACCGAGCCTCCCGCCGACGCAGTCAGAAGATCGGTGTCCGGCGACTCCAGCCCCATCTCGGCGTTGAACGCGCCGACCACGAACTCGCGGATCGAGACGGTGCCCCCCTGGGCGAAGAACGGTCGTACGCGCAGGTCCGGGTTGACGCCCACGACGGCCGAGGTGTCGAACGTGCCGTCTGGCTGGGCGGTGATGGAACCGTACGCGATGCCCTTCGCCGTCAGCGCGCGGGTTACGGCGTGGTGGGTCGAGATCGCGACGGCCGAAGCGTTGTCGCGGATCACCCGGAGGGATTGGGTGATCTCGTCTCCCAACTGTTCCTGCAGGCCCAGGCCGAACAGGTGCGGCGCGTCCCGGCTGTCGGGCCTGGTGGCCACGTCTCCGCCATGACCGGCAGCACCACGCGGGCGCCCGTGGCAACCGGCGCATGAATCGACCAGACCCGCATTGATGCTGGCGTCACCCCCCACCTGACTCGGATTCCCCTCGCCGTCGTTCGTGGTCGGACCGAATCCCTGTTTGACCTGGAACTTTCTCTGGAAGATCTGGCGGCCACGGCGAATCGCGCGGAAGGGATCTCGGGCGACAATGAACGCGGACGAATCGGGAGTGAAGATGTCCCCTCGCCCTGCCCCAATCTGCTGGGTGAAAGACTTGTTGATGGCCCCACCTGGCACGACGGGCGAAATCTGGGTCTTGTCCCTGAGCTGGGCATTCGCGCTTCCCGCCGTCGCCATGATGGTAAATCCCGTCGCAACCAACAGCCCTGACTTGCCAATTTCACGCAGCTTCATGATGGAGCTCCTCTTCGGTTAGGAGGCGGTCAAACGTCATATCGCTTGTGTGGGCCCGGGAGCACTGATTGCGACCCGGGCAGAAAAATGTAACGCCGAATGCCAGAATATGGCAATCAAAAAATGTTTGGCGCGGAAACCGACGGTGGCTGCTTCCGGGGCGATCCCGGATCGACGCAATTGACCAAGCAATTCGGAATCCGGATCTCGACACGACCGGCTCCGCCCCAGCGTGTGGGTTGATAGGCAAGCGTGACCGAGCCGTGACGGGCCGCGAAGCCCAAGGGCACCCTGAAGAAGACGAACCCTTGGACCATCCGTCGCGCGCGCAGCCGCTTCACGGGCAGCGCCGGCGAACAGTGTCGCGGAGGCCGCAAGTCCAGGTATTGCGTATCCAGGATGACGCCGCCATTTTCCAACGTGAGGTCGCGGGGCGAAACGAAGACTTCACTCCCCTTCGCTTCGATACGCACCTGGAAGCCCATTCTGATCCCGTCGCCAGGTCCCCCGTTCGGCCCCTCGGGCGCTTCGGCGCCGGTCGCCTTGTCTCGCGTTGCCTTGGCGCGAACCGATTCATCCAAGGCGTCCGAAGGTGCGGCACAATCGCGAAAACGGTCCAGTCTGAATCTGTAGGCAGCAGTTTCGACCCACGTCCCCGCCATCGCCAACCCCACGGCGGCCGCGATGGCGGGGGCGGCAATCACGACATCCGCCGCCGCGTCGACCTGAGCCTCGCGGTTTGCGATCACGGATCCCTCAGGCCTGCCCTGTGCCTTTTCGGTCGCGTGCTGGGTCGATGCGTTGCGACGACAAGCGCCGAGACCGACCGCGGCGCAAATCGACACACAGCAAGCGAGACGATTCATGCGGGGCCTTCCCAAATCCACATCTCTGCCGTGTCAACCGCGGGTGGATTTTCCCTTGCGGAGCAGGATTTCGGTGTGTCCGTCGCGCACCAGATCAGGCAGTCTCCCAACGCGGACGAACCCCAGCTTGCGATAGAACCTGAGCGCGCCGTCGTTGCCCGCGTCTGCCGACACGAACAGCCAGCGCCGAACGCCAAATGTTTGGGATTCCGCGTGCTCCATCAACACGCGGCCGATCCCATGCCGAGCGACGTCGGGCCGAACCGCCAACAAGGCCACGAAATCACCCAGCAAGACGCCCGGTTGGAGCACCAGGACACCGAGGGGCCGTCTGGCACCAGGTGCGCTCGCGAACAGGACCTGCCTATCGGCCGCCGCCCGCCGCAGGAAAGCGCTCAACGCCTTGTCGCTATAGCCGAGGCCCATCCACGGTTCCATGCCCGCGATCCAGGAGCCTTGGCGACCCGCCGCGGCGACTGAGGCTGAACGAACGACAATCACGTCCGCATCACTTCTTCATCACTTTTGGTCGAAGGGCGGCGGCTCGACACCCGAGTCACTCGGTGGTGCAAGGGCTGGCCCCATGTCCTCCAGCGGCATGATGCCGTCGTCGGGCCGAGGGCCAGGTAGTTTGGCCACTGCATCCGCGGGAATCTTCGCCGGCGTGGCAGTGGCAAGCAAATCCGAGAGGTGGACGAACTCGAAGCCACGCGCACGCAATTGCCGAAAAATAGCGGGCAACGCCGCCGCGGTCTTGGTCTCCCGCGCGTTGATGTGGAAGATGACGATCGATCCCGCGCGCGTCTTACGCACGACTGTCCTCGTAATGCCCTCCGCGGTCGCGGCGGCGCTGGGATCCCCCGAGACCACGTCCCACAACACGGCCGGAATCTGTTTGTCTCGCGCCACTGCCAAAACCCGATCGTCGAAATCCCCGAACGGGGGTCGGAAGGCCACGCTGCGACGACCGTATTGAGCAAGGGCGGCCTCCGTGCGATCGATCTCGGCGCCGATGTCGTCCACCGACAGTCGCGACATATGAGGGTGATCAAACGAATGATTCGCGAACTCGATCAGAGGCTCCGCAATCAATTGCGTCATGGCCGCCGGGTGAGATTCCACCCAACGGCCGGACGTGAAGATCGTGGCCGGAACCTGTTCACGCTGCAGCACACGCAGCACTGGTCGGTCGAAACCATTGGCCTGCCCGTTGGTGGCACAGGCGTCGAACGTGATCGCGATCTTCATTTCAGAATTGTCGACCCGACGAATAATTGATGGCGTCGGCGGTGCGAGTGACGCCGACGGCACCGGTGGCGGCCCTGGCGGCGATGCGGACGGAGTTGTCCGCGCGGGAATCGGAAACAGAGCCGCCCGGGCCATGCCAGCTCCCTGCGCGATAACCGCGCCCGCGAACACTAGGGCAATCAACCGCCTGCATGTTCCCGCTGTCGTCATCTCAAGACATCTCAAGAATCATCACGATGGCGTCCTCTTGATCCTCGGCGTAGTAGTTTGGCCGCACTCCAACCGCCCGGAACGCGAACCTGGCGTAGAGCCGTTGCGCGACTGCGTTCGACCGTCGGACCTCGAGGGTCATGATGCGGCATGCTCCGTCCCGTGCGACCTCGACCATGTGCGCCAAAAGACGAGTGGCGTGGCCTGCCCGTCGGTGTTGAGGGTGAGTCGCGATGTTCAAGATGTGCAGCTCGTCCGCCACCAACCAGTAATTGCCAAATGCGGCGACGTGACCGCTCGTCGCGTCGCGCAAGACGTCGACGCGGGCAAACTGCCGTCCCAACTCCTCCAGGAACACACTTCGCGACCAGGGTGCCCGAAACGACAACCGCTCGATCTCCATGACGTCGTCGATGTCGGTCCCCTGCATCGCGACGATATGAAACGGCTGCGGGGCGTCGCTCGTCGCCATCAGTGCCCATCTACGTTAACGCGGGTCAATCGTTTGTCGAGGTCCGCGACCGCGCCTCGACGGAGGGGGACAGCGCCCGCAGGATCGCGTCCCACAGCTCCGGGATGCCTTCGCTGGTCTGCCCGGACACCAACAAAGGCGTCCCCGTCGCAATCCGCGGCACGAGCGAGCGCAGGGAATCGCGCACGAGCCCGCGTTGTGAAGCGTTCAATTTGTCCACCTTGGTGAAGGCGATCCGAACCGGAATCGACAGCGTGGCCAACCATTCCAAAAGCTGCCGTTCCTCGGCTTCGATTCCCCGACGCGCGTCCACCAGCACGACGAACAGAGCGAGGGTCGGCCGGCGTTCGGCATACCCCTCCAACAACTGTTGCCACGACGCGCGCTCGGTCTGCGACACGCGCGCGTAACCGTAGCCGGGCAGGTCCGCGAGCCGCAGCGACGGATGCGACCCCAACGGTCCGCCGAGTTGCAGGTCGTAGAAGATGATGCCCCGCGTACGCCCAGGCGTCTTCGAAGTTCGCGCCAGGGAATGACGCGCCGCGAGGCGGTTCAACAGCGTTGATTTGCCGACGTTGGAGCGACCGGCGATGGCCACCTCCGGGGGACCGACTGGGGGCAGCGATGCGAACGTGCGCGTCTCCGCGACAAACGTGGCCGAACGGACCTCGGGGGCGGTGAGCTGGCGAGTCAAGGGCGGTAGGTTAGCATTGTCAGCGTGACCAGCACCCTGCGCCTCATCGGACTGACCGGGGGCATCGGGAGCGGCAAGTCGACGGTCGCACATCTGATCGCGGCACGGGGCATTGCCGTCATGGACGCGGACCAGCTGGCGCGCGAGATCAGCGTACCCGGTAGTCCAGCGTTCAACGAAATCGCCGCCACCTGGCCGAGTGTCATCGAAGCCCCGGCGCAACTGAATCGCCGAAAGCTGGGCGCGCTGGTCTTCACCGATGCGAAGGCGCGCGCGCGCCTGGAGGCTATCATGCACCCACGCATCGTGGCGCTTGCGAACGTGCGTGCCGCCGAGCTGGCGCGCGCCGGCCACCGCGTCGCGTTCTACGAAGCGTCGCTGCTGGTGGAAACCGGCCGCTATCGCGACCTCGACGGGCTCGTGGTCGTCGATGCGCCCGAGGATCAACGTATCGCACGCGTCGTGGCACGCGACGGCAGTACTGCCGACGAGGTCCGCGCACGCATCTCGGCCCAGCAACCGGTGGCCGAAAAACGACGGGCGGCCACTTACGTCATCGAGAACGACGGCGATCTCGACGCCCTCGATGCGAAGGTCAATGCCATGTTGAAAGCGTTGTCCGCGACGGGTCCGCGCTGAAGCGCCGATCTATTTTGTGGTGCTGCCGCGATAGGCGACGGCGGTCGTGCGCAGGCGTAGAGCGTTCAAACGAATGAAGCCGCCGGCATCGCGCTGGTCGTAGCTGCCGCGATCGTCCTCGAAGGTCACGATGTCGGCGCGATAAAGCGAACGGGCCGCGTTGCGACCGATGACCATCAAGTTTCCCTTGAACAACCGCAAACGGGCGACCCCCGTGACCGGCTCGTTGACGGCATCGATTAACTTCTGCAATGCCTCTCGTTCCGGCGAGAACCAAAAACCTCGATAGATCAACGCCGCGTACTCCGTGGCCAGGGAATCGCGCAGCCGCATCGCTTCGCGATCCATCGTCAGCGACGCGACGGCCCTGTGAGCCTTGTGCAGCACTGTCCCGCCAGGCGTCTCGTAGACGCCGCGGCTCTTCATGCCGACGAACCGGTCCTCCACGACGTCCGCGCGTCCGACGCCGTGCTCGCCCGCGATCTTATTCAGCTCCGCGAGCAACGCCGATGGCCCCATGGCCTGCCCGTCGACCGCGACGGGATTTCCCTTCTCGAAACGAATCTCGACGTCCCGCGGCTGGTTGGGCGCCTTGCGAGGGTCGATTGTGCGCTGGAACATCTCGGCCGGTGGCTCCTTGTCGGGATCCTCCAGCACGCCGCCCTCGTAGCTCGTGTGCAGGATGTTCCGATCGATGGAGTACGGCTTCGCGGCCGAGGCTTCGACGGGTATCTTCTGTTGGGTGGCGAAGGCCATCAGCTCTGAACGGGACTTGAACTCCCATTCACGCCAGGGCGCGATGATCTTGATCGAAGGATTGAACCAATAGGCAGCGAGCTCGAATCGAACCTGGTCGTTGCCCTTCCCCGTCGCTCCGTGGGCGATCGCCCCGCACCCCTCGCGGGCGGCGATTTCCATCATTCCACGCGCGATGCAGGGCCGCGCGAGGGCCGTCCCGAGGAAATACTCACCTTCGTAGACCGCCGCGCCCCGTATGGCTGGAAACACAAAATCCCGTACGAACTCGTCTCTCTGATCCAGGACGTGACACGCCTTTGCGCCCGTCCTCAGCGCCTTGGCGCGCGCGCCCTCAAGGTCCTCCTCCTGACCGATATCGGAGCAAAATCCAATGATTTCAGCATTATACTGCTTCTGCAACCATATGATCGCCACGGAAGTATCAAGTCCGCCGGAGTACGCGAGCAGGATCTTCATGGCCTGCTCACTAACACATTCGATCATAGGACGAAAGCGTCCGATTTCTAACCGCAGCGCGGCACAAAAGGGAGCCCCGCCCGAGGGCCGAGCTAGAGCGCCGGAGGCACTACCGGCCGCCGCCGGTACCCTTGTGAGCCTCGACCACCTCTACGACGTAGTCCTCGGGCTCATCCGCGTTCAGCAGGGCCTCCTGATCGGATGCGGCGAATCGTGACGTAGCGTCTCCGCGCCCGTCGATGGGGATCGGGATCGGCGTGGCCTCGGCCCGATCCTCACGAATTTCCACCATTTGGGCGGCGAGAAGCGCCGGAATGGGCGACACCAGCGTCTGCCTGCGCGATCGCACCAGGTCGGGGAGCGTTGACTGCAGCGGCGTCTTCCGGACGGGCAACGCGACCTCTGGCTCGGTCAGATCGGCGGCGGAGCTGGCTTCGACCGTGGCGGCGTTGGTGTCCGTGCTGACCGGCGTCTTCGATCGGGTCACGGCGGCAGGCATCTGCCCTTATGTCTCGGCAGGCCGGACCCCGATCTTGAGCAAGCCGGCACCCCAGGCTGGCGTCTCCCGGGGCAGCCGACGGGTTGGGCCCGCGGCGGGTCTCGGTCCCGCCAGCGCCCGCTCGATGCTCGGCGCTTCCCTACTCTACAGGAATGACTCCAGCAGGGCTTTCTGGGCGTGAAGGCGATTCTCCGCTTGTCGCCACACCAGGCTGTGGGGACCCTCAATCACGTCGTCGGTGATTTCCTCGCCGCGATGAGCCGGAAGGCAGTGCAACACAATCGCGGCAGGATCGGCCCCCGCCACCAACCGGGCATCCAGGCAATAACCGGCGAATTCGCCGCGGCGCTGCTCGGCCTCGGCTTCCTGGCCCATCGAGGCGAACACGTCCGTCGACAACACGTGTCGACCGCGCGCGGCCTCAATCGGATCAGAGCAAAAGGTGATCTTCCCGCGCTCCGTGGCGCGCGCCCGACGAACGATGTCCGCGTTGGGGGAGTGACCGGGCGGACACGCAAGCGCCAGATCCAGGCCCAGGATACCGGCCGCCTCGATCCACGAATTGGCCATGTTGTTGCCGTCGCCGATCCACGCGTAGCGCACGGCCTGCAGCGCCCGCCCGATGTCACTCCCGTGCGTCCCCCCGTGCGCG
Source organism: Pseudomonadota bacterium (assembly GCA_017881245.1). GTDB lineage: Bacteria > Myxococcota_A > Polyangia > Fen-1088 > Fen-1088 > FEN-1088. Next base: position 1,280 of record JADGRC010000431.1, on the reverse strand, counting down.
CCAAACCGCTGCGCGACGGTTTGAAGATCGGCCAGGACCTGACAGGGGTGCAAGAGGTCCGTCAAACCATTGATGACCGGTACATTTGCATAGGCGGCCAATTCCTCGGCGCGCTGCTGCGCGAACGTGCGAATCATGATTGCGTGGCAATAGCCGGACAACACGCGGGCCGTGTCCCGGATGGGCTCGCCGCGTTCCAGGTGCGACCCCTGCGCGCCCAGATAAAGCGCGTGGCCACCGAGTTCGAACATGGCGATCTCGAAGCTGGCGCGCGTGCGTGTCGAGGCTTTTTCGAAGACCATTCCGAGAACTCGGCCCGGGCGCGTCGCGTGACTCTCTCTCAGGTTGCGGAGCAACCGAAACTCCTCCGCGCGGCGCAGGAGTGTTTCGATCCCCCCGTCCGGTAGGTCCCAGAAGCTGAGGAAGTGACGTCGACCAAAACCGGGGGGTGAAATTAGGTGTTCCATGCGCGCGCCTCCGAATTGCGCCGAGCCGCCACCGTGTCGGGGCTACACATCGCCACCCAGCACACCGTCTAAAACATGGACGGCCTCGTCGATCTCGGCCTTGCTGACAATCAGGGCCGGCACGAACCGCACCACGCTGCCCCCCACCACGGACAGCAGCAGCCCACGTTCGCGGGCTTTCGTCACCACCGGCGCGGCGTCGCCGTCCAGGACCAGGCCCTGCAACAGGCCCCGCCCCCGCGCGCCGCGGGTCCGCGGACGCCGCCGCTCGGCCATTCGCGCGAGCGCATTACCCAGGTAGGCACCAGCCTCTCGGCAGCGTTCGAGAAGGCCCATTCGATCGATCACGTCCTGGACGTAAAGCGCGCCCGCCGTCGCGAACGGGTTGCCGCCGAAGGTCGAAGCATGCGTCCCGGGCTCGAAGGCGCGCCCGACTTCGTCATTGGCCAGCATCGCCCCGATGGGCACGCCACCGCCGAGACCCTTGGCCAGCGTGACCACGTCGGGAACCACTCCTTCCTTTTCGTAACCATAGAACGTTCCCGTTCGGCCGACACCAGTTTGAACCTCATCGAAGATCAACACGGTCCCGGTCTCGGTACAGCGGCGCCGCAGCTCTTGCAAGAACCCCGCGGGCGGCAAGAAGATTCCGCCCTCGGCCTGGATGGGCTCGATGATTACGGCGCACGTGCGATCGGTGATCTGCGACCGGACAGCTTCGGCGTCGCCGAAAGGCAGGAACTTCACCGGACCGAACAGCGGACCAAACCCTTCGCGGTATTTGGCCTGGCCGGTGACCGACAGCGCGCCGAT
>JADGRC010000430.1 GCA_017881245.1 Pseudomonadota bacterium | reverse complement strand
GGGCGGCGCGAACACCGGCGGCGTGGGCACCGGTGGCGCGCACACCGGCGGCGGAGGTGCCAGCGGCGGGGGTATCGGTGGCACGCACACCGGCGGCGCGGGCACTGGCGGCGCGGCGACCGGCGGTAAGGGCACCGGAGGCGCCGCGACAGGCGGGGCCAACACGGGCGGCGCGGGAAGCGTGCCGCCCGCGAGTCTCTACGTGGTGGCGCACCCCGACGACGAGCTGCTGTTCATGAATCCCGACCTCGAAACCGACATCCTGGCGGGCGGCCTGGTCACGACCGTGTACCTGACATCGGGGGACGGCGGCGATCCCAATTCGGACTGGCGGGGTCGAGAGACGCGGGTGATGACGGCCCACGCGCTGATGGCGGGCGCGGCGAACACCTGGTCCTGCGCGGCTGCGACCTACGCGGGCAAAGCCACGGTGCGATGCACGCTCGCCGCGCGGGCCAACGTGCGGGCCATTTTTCTCAGGGTGCTAGACGGAGGTGTCGGCGATCTGCGCGCGCTCGGCGTCACCGGTACGAAAGGTACGGTCGACAACGCGGCGACCTACACGATCGCGCAATTGTTGGCGACGCTCGGCGCGATACAGATCGAGCTTGGCCCGGCGCGCGTCGGAATGCTCGACGGAACTCTGGCTCATGGCTCCGACCACGTGGACCACATCTCCGGCGGAATTTTCATGCTTGACGCCGCGCGCACCGACGGCGCAGCGCGCATCGTGACCATGTACCGCGGGTACAGCATGTTCGAGCCTTCGTTCGCCACCGGAACCTTGCCCGGCGCGTCGCCCGAAAACCTGTCGGCGACGCAGTATCAGGAAAAGCTGCGGATTGTGCTCGCCTACCAGGCCCCACCGCTCGACACGGGCTTCGATGAATGGTGCCATCGCCTTTATCCCATTCGCGGATTGACGGGTGTCGCCGGGCCTCTGCACGCGGCAGGCGGGCAGTGTTTGACCGCAAGCGGCACAGCCAGTGGGTCGGCCGTAACGGTAGCGGCTTGCGTCGCCAACAATGCGGCCCAGAGCTGGACCGTCGGAGCGAACGGCCGGATCACCGGACAGGGTGGAAGGTGCCTTGGCCTCGCGGCCACCGGGACCGCCGCCGTGGCTGAGACCTGCAGCACGGCCGCGGCGGATCAGCGCTGGACGCTGTTCAGCGACGGCCAACTTCACGGGACGGGCGACACTTGCCTGACCCTCGCTGGCACCAGCATCTCCGCTGCCACGTGCGCGGCGGACATGTCGATGACGATTTTCGTGCCGCTCATGTCGCAACGCTGGACCCTGTGATCGCGCTCATCCGCTACGCGAAGTCGCCGCAAGGCCCGCGTCGAGAATCTCGATGATGCGGTCGACGTCGTAGACGCAGCCACCCCAGGTACCGCCGCTGGCCTGTTGCAAGGCGGCCCACAACCGCGTGTCGTCGGGCAGCCTCGGGTGGGGCGCGAGCCCCGCGTGTGTCGAGCGCGCCGCCAGAACATCGGCCGCCGCCTGGGCGTCAAGCTCGCGATCACCAACCGCGACCAGGTTCAGCCGCCCAAGCAACTCCCGCCGATCGACGACTATCTCGATGACGTCACCGTCCACCAGCTTGCCGATCGGCCCTCCGGCCAGGGCCTCGGGCCCGACGTGCCCGATGCAAGCGCCCGTCGAGACGCCCGAGAAACGCGCGTCGGTCACCAGGGCCACCGTCTTGCCCCAGGGGACGAATTTCAGCGCGGAGGTCAGCTGATACGTCTCCTCCATCCCCGTGCCAAGCGGCCCGGCACCAATCAACACGATGACGTCGTTGGGTTTGATGGGCTTCTCCGTCTGCCCCTTGATGGCGGCGATCGCGTCCGCTTCCGACACGAAAACCCGAGCGGGCCCACGATGGCGGTAAACGTGATCCACCCCCACGACGGATGAATCGATCGCCGTGGCTTTCACTACCGAGCCCTCGGGCGCGATGTTGCCCGCGGGAAAGACCACGGTACCCGATAAACCGGCTTGGCGCGCGCGCTCCGCGCTCATGATCACGGCGTCGGGATCCACGCCGTCGGAGTCTTTCAGGCGGGCGCGGGCCTCGCGCCGGCGATCGCTTGATTCCCACCAGTCGAGTACTGTCGACAGTTTCTCGCCCGTCACCGTCAGGACGTCGAGGTTGAGAAGCCCCATCCGACGCAAGTGCAGCATCACCTCGGGCACACCCCCGGCCATAAACACCTGCACGGTCGGGTGACCGACGGGACCATTCGGAAGAGCATCCACCAGGCGGGGCGTCGTGCGATTGATGCGGATCCAGTCCTGCACCGTCGGCCGCGCAATGCCGGCGGCATGCGCCAGCGCCGGGATGTGGAGCAGCAAATTGGTGGAGCCACCGAACGCCGCATGAACCAACATCGCATTCTCGAGCGCGGCGGGCGTCAGGATGGCCGAAAGCGCAATTCCCTTGTTCGCGAGACTGACGAGAGCGCGGGCCGAGCGTTTGGCCATGTCCAACCAGACCGGCTCGCCCGAGGGGGCGAGCGCGCTGTGTGGCAGCGTCAGGCCGAAGGCCTCGGCGACGACCTGTGACGTGGCGGCCGTCCCCAAAAACTGGCATCCGCCCCCCGGCGTTCCGCACGCGCGACACCCCATGCTGGCAGCGTCGTGCAAGGTGATGAGGCCGTGAGCGAATCGGGCACCGATCGACTGAACCTTGCCCGCGTCCTCGGCATCGATGGCCGGCAATGTCACCCCGCCAGGCACGATGATTCCGGGAAGATCGCGGCAACCCGCGAGCGCCAACATCGTCGCGGGCAAGCCCTTGTCGCAGGTGGCGATGCCCATGACGCCGGAGCGCCGGGGCAACGAACGAATCAATCGGCGCATCGTGATGGCGGCATCGTTCCGATAAGGCAAGCTGTCGAACATCCCCACCGTGCCCTGCGTCCGTCCGTCGCAGGGATCGCTGCAATAGGCGGAAAACGGCACGACCCCTTGGTCGCGGAAGGTCTCGGCGGCGGCCTTGACCAGCAGGCCAATCTCCCAGTGCCCGGTGTGAAAGCCAAGCGCGATAGGGCGGCCATCGCTATCGCGCAGTCCGCCCTGCGTGCTGATTATGAGGTATTGCGCGCGCGCCACCTCATCCGGGGCCCAACCCATGCCAGCGTCCTGGGTCATCCCGAACAGGTTGCCGCTCGGCTCTTCGAGCAGCATCTTCGCCGTGATCGGCAACTGCCCGGCGGGCCCGGCGGCCTTGGTGCGGGTCGCGGCCATCAGCTCGCCCCCGCCGAAAATGTCGTTGCGTGTGGAAGCCCGATCCGTCAAGCCGGCACGTCCCGCTGGGACCATTCACCGTCGACAAAGCGCCACATCTTGCCAGTCGGATTGGGGTTGGCGAGCTCCGCGGGCAAGCGGTGCGGTCGCACGTTGTCATAGCAGTGCAGCGCCGCGAACCGCAGGATGGACGCTGGAATGCCGACGGCCGTGAACCCCGGATGACCGGTGGCCGGGTATGGGCCGCCGTGGTTCATCGCGGGAGAAACCGCCACGCCGGTGGGCATCTTGTCATTCAACAGACGGCCCACTTTGGGGCGCAGCGCGGCCGCCAAGCGTCCATAGGCCTCGTCGTCCTTGCCCGTCGTGTCGCTGTAGATCGAACCCGTCAGGTTGCCTTCGAGCCTCGCGGCGATCTGCTCCATTTGCGCGATGCTGCTGGCGAGAATCACGGTGTTCACCGTCCCGAACGCCTCGGTCTGCAGCGCATGAGGACTCGCCAGAAACTGGTCTCCCGAAACGCGCAACAGCGTGTTGGCAAAACAGTACCTGGGCCCGTCCACCGGATCCCCGCCGGTCACGATTTCCGCGCCGTTTCTCCGAAGCTCTTCCAGACCACTTGCGATCCCCGCGAGCCCGGAAGCGCCGAGCAACGTGCCCGGCGTCCCTTGCGCGAAGGCCGCTGCCAGGGTCGCGACAAAGGCTTCCCCGCTCGCGTCCCCAAGAACGACGCTGAGCCCCGGCCGTGTGCAGAATTGTCCGGCTCCAAGCGAGCACGAATCGAAGAGCTCCTTGGCCACGGCCGCCGATCGCTCCGCGAGCGCGCCCGGCAAGATGAAGATCGGGTTCACGCTGGACATTTCGAGATAGATGGGTTTCCCGGCGCGCTCCGCGGCCTCTTTCAGCTGCAGACCCGCGTTCTTGCTGCCGGTGAATCCGGTCGCGGCGACCGCCGGGTGCGACACCAGCTGGAAGCCCACGGCCGGCGGCGTTCGATAAATCAATTGCACCATCGCGGGTGGCAACCCACTGGCCCTCGATGCCGCCAGGGCCAGCTCGCCGAGCAGGCGCGTGGTTCCGGGGTGTCCGGTGTTGGCCTTGCCGATGACCGGATTGCCGGCCGCGATCGCCGCGACGAAATCGCCACCGGCTATGGAATTGAACGCGAACGGAAAATTGTTCGGACCGAACACCACCACCGGGCCACCGAGCGGCGCATATTTCGACCGCAGATTCGCCTTGGTGTCGATCGTCGCCTGACACCAGGACCGACCCCGCGCAGCCGCGGCACCCTGGCGCAGCTGATTGGTGGTGCGCGGCAGCTCGACCGCCCGCAAGCGCGGCGTGACAGGGTAGCCGGTCTCACGCGCAGCGATTTCGCACAGGGCATCGGCCGCGCCTTCAATCCGGGCGGCGTACTCGTCGAGAAATCTTCCGATATTTTCGGGGGCCGCATCCGACATCGCGCGCAAGGCCATCACGGCGTCCAGGCCAGCCTGGCAAGCTAGGGCCACATCGTCGGGACCCGAGATCGGGTAAAGCCCAGGAAGCGGCATCTTGGTCGCGGGATCGACCGCCGAAAACGTGCCAGCGGGATTTCCCGCCCGCCGCCACTCGCCCGCGATCAGGACCGGCACTTCGGCGCCGGGATTCTTCGAATCGATGTTCACTGTGTCGTCCTTATCTTCAAGTGGAATAGGTGGGCGCCTAGCGCGACCCAACCTGGTTCTCCAACGTCAACTGACCAATCGTGATGCGAACGGTGTCACCCCGCTGCATCGAGAAATCATGGGGCGGCACGATGCCGGTTCCCGTCATCAGGAAAGCCCCGCGTGGAAAATCGAGCTCCATGCCCAGATAACTCACCAGCTCTTCGAGCGGGCGCTTGATCTGAGATGTTCGGGTCGCACCCTCGAAGACCGGGCGGCCCTCTCTGGTCATCACGATCTGAATCGACAAATCGGTCAACAACTCAGCCCCTGTCAGCAGTATCCCCGGACCGATCGCGCATGAACCTTCGTAAACCTTTGCCTGGGGCAAATACAAAGGGTTCTCGCCCTCGATGTCGCGCGACGAGACATCGTTCCCCACGCAATAGCCGACGATTTCGCCGCCCTTGTTGATCACCAACGTCAACTCCGGCTCCGGCACATTCCAGCGGCTGTCCTGCCGAACCCGAATCGGCATCTGGTGACCGACCACGCGCCAGCCGACCGCTTTGAAGAACAGCTCGGGGCGCTTGGCCTCGTAGACCCTCGCGTACACGTCCTTCACGGTGGACTCCGCTTCCCGCGCCTCGCGACTGCGCAGGTAGGTCACGCCGCTGGCCCAAACTTCCTGGGTGGGTTCGACGGGCGACAGGAGAGCTCCGTTGGTCGCCTCGGAACGGGGAATCGCCTGCAAGAAGCCGCCTATCGCATGGCGCGGCAACTGCAACAAAAGGCCCAGCTCGAAGCCCGCGGGCAGAAAAAGATTGTCGAGCGCCCAGCGCGGCCCGTTCGTCGTTTGGTGTCTGGTCAGATACATCCGTTTGCCCTTTCGTTTGTCCTGCCGTCGCGTACGACCGCCGTCAGATTACTATAAGGTTATAGTAGCCGCTTGGTCGCCAAGCGGTCCCCCCCGCGCGAAGCGTCTCGCAAAGCGTCTTATGAAGGCTCTGGCGCGCGCCCGCGTCCGAGTCGGCCCTCGACGCGGGAATCCGAGTTACTGGGTGCGTTGGACTTGTTGCGCCAACGCCGAGAACCCTATGGCGGGTTGCTGGCGGAAATCGTGGCCGAAAGCCTTGACCGGTTCCCTCCCGTGGCCGGGAAGCCCATCGTCGAGATCGGCGCCGGGACCGGACAACTGCGCGCGTGGATGCCGCCGGCATGGCGAGAACGCTCGATTCACACCGATCCTTCCGAGTCCGCCCTGCGGCTGCTGCGCGATCGAGCCCCCGATGCCAAAACCCGCGTCGCGTCCGCGCACCACCTCCCTTTCGATGACGGCGCGGTTGGAGCCGTCGTCGGCCTTTGCGTGTTTGATGTTCTGCCGGATGAGGCGGCCGCGGTGGCGGAGATCGGGCGCGTGCTCGCCCCCGGCGGATGCTTCGTGCACCTCATGGACATGGCGACCCTACTAGAAGCGCCCTTCGCGAAGCTCGCGGCTTCGGGGCTGGTTCCGATTCCCAATGTTTTCGGCGATCCGGGTGACCACGAATGGCCACTCGATATCGTCCTCGTCAAACGCGACTGGCTGGACGGGCTACTCGGCTTGGCGACCGGCGTCGGGTCCCCGTTGTCGGCGGAGCTCGGCGGATATTGCCGTGCTTTTTTCGCCATGCCCTTCGACACGAACGCGGCCACGAAGTCCTTCAAGGCGGTTGCCTCCAATGGCGAAAAGCGGCACGCTCTGCTGACGCTGCTGGAATCCGCGGGACGTCTGGCTTTCACCCAAGGGTTTCCGCCAATCCAGCCGCTGCCGTTTCATTCCGGTCGTTACCTACAAAGCGTGATGGAGTCCGCGTTTCGGAACAACGACGCCTTTAGAATCGAGCTCGACGAGATCGTCACCCGTTCGGAATGGCGTGCTTCGGCGCAAACCGCGCCGGAAGGGAGCATCCACTATCGGAGCTTGTGCCTCGGGCACCAGAGGATACTTGACGCCCTTCCCCGCCGCCTTCTCAACGAATCGACACGGAATCCAGCGGGCTCCGCGCCGGATCGCCCGAGCACGACTCTGACCGAGGTCGGAGCCTTCGTATTCGTAGCGCGGCGTACAGCCTGATCGCCGACGCACTGGATTTTTGGCGCCTGCCACGGCGTGTCAGGCGGTCGATCTCATGAAGGTCTGGCTGGCCCTAAATCTAGGCGTCATGCTACAGCCTTCCGTGCAATCGGTGTTGTATGATGCAGCGTCCGACGCGCTCGGACGGCGGCGGCCCTAAGAGGGCCCACCTCGGTGCGGGAACAATTAAGGAAGAGGCTCCTATGAAGGTAGCAAGCATGCGCTGGTCTCGTGGGTCCCGGCCTATTGGCGCCGGGTCAATCATCCTTGGGTTCGCGGCGGGTTTGGGCCTGGCGGGATGTACCGGGGCGGCCACCGGCCCCGGTGGGAATTCGGGCACCGGTGCGACGGGAACCGGTGCAACCGGCACCGGTGCGACGGGAACCGGTACAACCGGCACCGGCGCGACCGGCACCGGCGCGACGGGTTTGGGCGGAGCCGCTGGTCCGGGGTCCGGCGGAGGAAACACCGGTACGGGGAACGCGGTCGTCACGGGGTCCGGGGGCGCTGGCGGGGCAGTTGTCTATCCATCAGGTGGCCCAGCTCCGACGGCGCTGCCCATTCGTCGCTTGACCAACGCCGAGTACACCCTGGCGGTTAGGGATCTGTTCCTCAAACAAGTCCAGCCGGACGGTACGGTGTACGGCGAGTTCGCGGTGCCGATACCGACTTTCATTCCAGACCAAAAAGTCTTCGGATTCTTGAACTTGTCAAGCTCCCAAACGGCCAGCCAGGTCCTGATGGAGCAGTACGAAGGTGCCGCGCAGTTGGTCACGCTCGGCGACGGACAGACGCCCCAGGTTTGGACCGGTGTCGCCGCCAACCCGACTCTCCTCACCGGTTGCGATGTGACGAAGAAGAGCGAGCTTCTGTGCGCTCAGCCCTATCTTTATGACCTGGCCAAGCGGGCCTACCGGCGCGTGCTGACGGCCACGGAGAAGACCTCTCTTTGGGCCCTGTTCATGAACCCGGCAGGCGGCACCTACAATAACCGGCTCGCATTGGCGATCGAAGGCATCCTGATCTCGCCGAACTTCATTTTCCGGCCCGAAATCGGCGACGCAACAAAGGTCGTCACGCCCGGCGTCCTGTCGTTGACGCCTTGGGAACTGGCGACCAGGCTTTCGTTCTTCATCAACGGTTCGATGCCGGACACGGCGCTCACGGCGTCCGCTGACTCGGGGGCATTGTCGAACGTCGCCGAGGTGAAGGCACAGGCCCAGCGATTGTTGGCCCTTCCGCGTTCGCAAGCGAACCTCGTCAAGATGCACGAGCAGTGGTTGGGCATCGACACCATCAACTCGCTGACGAAGAACGCATCAGCATTTCCAAATTTCACGTCCACGCTGGCGGCGGAGATGGGTCAGGAGACCCGTACCTTCATAACCAACGTGATGTTCACCCAGAACGGAACCTTCAACGATCTGTTGTTGTCGCCCTATACCTTCGCCAACGCCGATATCGCGAAGGTCTACGGGGTCGCCTCTACGTCCACGGACCTCAGCGTCTTCTCGAAGGTCGACTTGAATCCCGCCCAGCGCATGGGTCTGCTGACACAGCCTTCGCTGATGGCCACTTTGGCGAAGGATTCGCCGGTGCAAGACATCGGCACCGCGATCCGTCGCGGCAAGTTCGTTTTGCAGCAGATCCTGTGCCGGGCGGTGCCCGAGCCCAGCGCAGCGATCACCTCGACATTCAAGCCGTTGGATCTCACCGTGAACACTCGCGCCCAGGCAAAGACCCACGAAACCACGCCGACGTGCGCGGTTTGTCACACGGCCATTGATCCGCTGGGCCTCCCCTTCGAGAAGTACGACATGGTCGGGCAATGGCGGGAAATGGACAAAGGCGTGGCCATTGATGTGAGCGGTCAGATAGGTGACGCGGGCACGAACGCCAATCCCATCGCCTTCAACGGGATTCCGGCGCTGGCGGCCCTGGTCGCCAAGATGCCGGAGACACGCGCTTGCTACCTTCAACAGTGGTTCCAGTTCTCGACGGGCAAGCTCCTCGCCCCCCCCGATCAGTCATATCTCGATTGGCTCGCTACCAACTTCACGTCCACCCAAAAACTGGTTGATCTGGTGGTCAATCTCGTCGCCAGTGACAGCTTCCGCCAACTGAAGGTCGTGCAATGAAACGCCAACAGAACATAGTGCGCAGCATTCCCCGTAGGCTTTCACGTCGGACAATGCTCCGGGGTGCTCTCGGGGCCAGCGTGGCGTTGCCATTTTTCGACGCCATGATGCCGAAGTCCAGTCGCGCCCAGGCCGTGGCCATCCCCAAACGCTTCGGCGTCTTTTTCAGCGGATGCGGCACCGTCCCCGAGTTTTGGACGCCAACCGGCACCAACCCGTCCGTCGCGACTCCGTCGAAGACCAATCCGGCGATCTCCACCACCTTTACGCTCTCGCCGATTCTGCAACCGCTCGCGGCGCATCAGCAAAACATCGCCGTACTCCGGGGCGTCAGCATGGAGTCGACTCAGGGCAAATACGGCCCGGTTGCCAACGTGCATGACCAGGGCATGACCCATTGCTTGACGGCCATCCCTCTGGTGCAGGGCCCAAGTGGAGCGGGGCGAGCGGGGCACTTCGTGGACGGTTCGGCGGGCGGACCCTCCATCGATCAGCACATCGCCCAGGCCATCGGCAAGGCAACGATGCTGCCGTCGCTGGAACTCGGAGTCAACAGCAAGGACACCTTCCTGGAACTGCTGGTCACGCAGATGTGTTACGGGAACGTGAACCAGGCCGATACCAATCCCAAAGGCAAGCGGGCCACCGTGGTACCTCCCGTGGGCGATCCGGTGCAGGTATTTACCCGTCTGTTCGGGACCAATCAGCAGGGCACCTCAGCGCAGGTGGTTGCGTCGCTCAAGAACCGGCAATCGGTGCTCGACTACGCCGTCGCCGACTACAACGGGCTGATGACGAAGGTGGGAGCCGACGACCGGTCGAAGTTGCAACAGCACCTGGACTTCGTTCGGCAAATCGAGACGCAGCTCACCATGCTGATCACCAACCCGACCAGCTGTCCGGGCTCCGCCAACGTCATGCCGGTGGCGCCCGCAAGCCAGGCCTGCCTGCGTGATCAGACTCTGCGAACGAACGCGCAAATGGCCGCGGACAAGGCGGCGCAGGCGGCGGGGACCCTGCCCATCAACAACTGCGTGACCAACTATCCCCTGATCGGCAAGCTCCAACTGGACCTCATGGCTCTCGCGTACTCCTGTGACCTCACGCGGGTGGCCAGCATGCAGTGGTCGACGGCGGAAAGCACGATCGTTCACAGTTGGCTGCCGACACCGCCGTTTTCGTATCTGACCGCGCTGCCCGCCATCGCGTACACGGGCACGCAAGAGCATCACATGCTCACCCATAACGATACGGTCGCCATCTCGGCCATGAACGCGATCGACAACCCGGACAACAAGGCGCTGATGACGCTGAACGCGGCCACCGTCGCCACCGTCCGCCTGGACCTCAGTCACATCGACACCTGGTACGCGATGCAATACGCATATTTGATCTCGCAGCTCAAGGCCATCGCGCAGCCCAATGGCACCACGTTGCTCGACAACACGCTTCTCCTTTGGACGTCGGAGCTTGGGATCGGTGGCGCGCACAGCTACACCAGCGTTCCGAACGTCGTCGCCGGTGGGTCCGCGATGGGCATGAAGGGCGGACGCTTCATCGACTACCTTGGTCCGACCGCATACCCGCCCGGTCAGAACGCGATCCCGTACGGCGTGGGGCCGGCCCACAACAAGATGTTCGTCAGCTTCATGAACATGATGGGAATCAACGAGAACACATTTGGAATGACGGGCGCGGCGACCAACGAGACGGGGACCTTCCAGGGCCCTCTAGCGGGGCTGTAGCCGAGCAATTCAGCTAACGAGGCGGTGTGGTACAAGCGTTCCGATCGTTTTGTCTGCGCCTTGTCCAAATCCGTATGACGGCGGCCAGTCGTTCTTTTCGAAACGGGGGACAGTCGTAAGTGGGTCGTCGTAGTGTGCACTCTAGGAGGAATCAGATGCGATCACGGTTAGTTGCTCTTGTCGCCGTTGCCGGTAGCTTCGGCGTGGCGGCTTGTTCTTCGTCCAGCCCCAGCACAACAGGACTGGTGCATTCTGGCGGCAGCACGGGTTCAGGATCGGGGGGTGCGACCGGTTCGGGGGGCGCAACAACCGGTTCGGGAGGCGCGACGACCGGCTCGGGTGGTTCCGTGACGGGCTCGGGTGGCGCGACCGGCTCGGGTGGCGCAACGACCGGTTCGACGGGCGGCGACGCGCTGGGCGGACGCGCCGCGACGGGCGGATCCGGTCCGGGCTCGGGTGGTGCCGCCGGCGCAACGGCGGCGTCCGGCGGAGCGGCCCAGGGGGGCACCTCGGGCGGGAACGGTGGAGCAGGAGGCGGTGCCGTCACAGCGAGCATGGGTTGTGGGAAGGCGCCGCCCACGGCGGCTTCGACGATTGGGGCGGCGGCGAAGGGTCTGTACGGAAAGTTCACGATTATGGTCAATGCTCAGTCGGTGCTGGATTTCAACGCCATGCCGGGCATGAACAAACCAGTCACGCGTGAATACTTCGTTCGCTTGCCCGACAACTACGACAACACGAAGGCCTACCGGGTCATATACCAGGGACCTGGCTGCGGTCAGGCTCAGGACGCCGATCTGATGACGCCCCACGCACAGCCACCGTTCGCCTCGGATCCGAACTCGACCGCATCTCGAACAAACGCGATCCTTGTTCAGATGCAGCAGGGAACCTACAACCCGGCCGCGTACAACTCGGGGAACTGCAACGCCGCCAACATGTCTGGGTGCAACACCTCGTCGGCATATTGTTTCGACGATTGGGCGTCGGAAGCCGGGACGCCGCAAGTATCGTCAATTCCCGACGGCCCCCCGAGTAATGCCGTCGCGATGGAGAAGGCATATTTCGGCGCCCTGCACAAGGCCATCGAGGACACTTACTGCGTGGACAAGGGCCGAGAGTTCTACTCGGGGTACTCGAGCGGTGGGTGGCTGGCGCAGCAACTCGGATGCTGGTTCCCCGACGTCTTGCGCGCTCAGGCCAATGTGACAGGTGGGATTCCACCGATCATCAGCGCGAACCCCAATTACTGCGTCCAGCATCCGATCGCGTACTTCTCGCTCCACAACAATCCGGACCCCTCGAACGGATTCCAGGGCTCGGTCGACGGCGCCAAGCGCGTTTTCGCCCTGAACGGATGCACGGGCACGTTTCCCACTCCTCCCGCGCCGGGGGCGGCGACGATACCGGCGGGCCTTGAGGTCTACCAAATCACCGATTCCACGGGGAAGGTTCTGGTTCCAAACAACGCGACCTTTCGCTGCTACCACTACACGACGTGTCCAGCGGCGTACCCGATGTATTTCTGTGTCTCCGGCCTCACGACCGGGCAGCACGATGCCCAGGGTGCGAATGCGGCTCCGGCATTCTGGGAGTTCTTCTCCAGGTTCTAGAGCGGCTTCGCCGCCGCAAGGGGCCTGGGAAGGCCCCCTGCGAGATCCCCACGGAGTTGCTCCACGGCGAGGCCGGTCCGGCCCGGGGTCCTCACGCGATTCCTATCGCGTGGGGTGGAGCAAAGCCGGACCTCCCCGCGCTTGGACTGGCTATTAAATCGACGGAGATGAAACTGCCGCATTCGTCAACATTTCGTTCGGGTAAGGGTTCTAGTCCCGCGCACGGATCCGAACGGAACGAAGAATGTTCGTTCGGTATTGCCCGAGCCGCCCATTGGGTCGAAACTGCCGCATCGTGAAGCTCCAAGGAGGGTTGGCCGCGGCGCTGCTCTTGGCACCGGTCTTGGCACTGGTCTCGGCTTGTCAGCCAGAGACCAGCTGTCCCGGCGGAGTTCCCTGTGGTGGCGACCCCACTGGATCATGGGTGGTCGGTGACGCTTGCCGAGATCCGATCTACGCGGCGCCGCAGCCCGTGACCTATTTCCAGCAGCCTGTTCAGATGGCACGCCAGCCAACTCCCGCGGTGGCGAGCAGTGACTGGTGCTCGTCACTGGTCTTGGGAAACGTCGGGGGAACCATTAAAGCGACGGCCTTCAATTTTCCCCACGATACGCTGGGCGTCGCCGGCGGGCGGATGACCTATACGAGCGAGGATTCGCAGAAGCAATCCGGGACCTACGAGGCTGCCATCGATACCGTCGGCAGGGGCGGCATCGATCTGTCGGCGACGTGTCTGACGCGGATGGGAATGAGCGTCAGCTGCGACGTGGTTGCCGCGGCACTCACGAGCTTCGCCGTGTCGAAGCTACTAAATCCAGGCGTGCCTTGCAGCGACAGTCCCAACGAGCCCGCAACCTGCCAATTCTTTTTTTCTTACCAAGACATCACCTGCACCGCGATTCCCGATGGCGCTTGCCGGTGTTCCTATGGCGTTTCCTTTGCGGGCACCTTCAACGGCCGCTGGACCAGGGCCGGGACGCTTCTGACCCATTCCGACGCATCGCGGATGCTGCCGTCCCAAGCCGACTACTGTGTGCAGGGCTCGGACTCCATGACGCTTTGGGGCCACGATCGGACGTCGATTCTCAATCAAGCCGGTATTCGTACGCTCAAATTGCAGCGATCCCCGTAACCGCACAATGACGCCAAATAACATGAAAAGCCCAAGGTTCAGCAGTCGCGTGAGTGCCGGTAGGGGTTCCCCGCTGGCACTCGCCCGCGGGAATTCTAAAGGACCCTCCCAGAGTCCTCTTCTTGGCACCTTGATCGGCGCCGCGGGTCTGTTCGTCGTCGGTCAAGCCCACGCGCAAAGCCCGGATGTGTCCGGCGTTCCGTCGGCCGGCGAACAGGCCGCAAGTGCGCCGCTTCCGCCGCCGCCCGGCAGCAGCGACGCCGGCGCCAAATGGCAGACGTCGCTTTACGGTTTCGCCGAGCTTGACGGGATGCACGACACGTCGCAGGCGTACGGGCCGGCTTCGAACAATGCGATGCTGGCGCGTCCCGGATCATACGCCGGCGCCCACGGCCGGACGCAGTTCACGGTCGCCAACTCGCAGGTTGGCTTGCGGCTCGCCGCGCCGGACTTCGGGAGAATCAAAACCTCGGGCCGGGCCGAGGTCGATTTTTTCGGTGTTCAACCAACCGACGCGACGGAGCAGACAACCGTCACGACACCGTCCATCCGGATGCGGCTATTTTACTTGAAGGTCAAGACGCCGATCGTGGATGTGCTCGTGGGTCAGTACCACGAGCTGTTCGGGTGGGGAGGTGAGGGTTTCTATCAGAACAGCCTGGCCTTCCTGGGCGTCGCCGGAGAGATCTACCACCGGAATCCCCAGATTCGGGTGTCGAAGACCATCGGGGGCGACTCGGCCGTGAAGGTCGAGCTCGCCGTGGCGGCCGTGCGACCAGTCCAGCGCGATTCCGAAATGCCCGACGTGCAGGCCGGAATAAAGGTGGCCGTCAACGCTTGGAAGGGTGCCACCGCGCAGGGCTTTGGCCAGCCAACGGTCATGCCGCTGGCGATAGGGGTATCGGGTGTTGGGCGCCGCTTCGCGGTCGCCGAGTTCCTGACGGTCCCCGGGGACGCCAAGATCGCCTATGGATGGGGAGCCGCCGCCAATGCCTTCCTGCCGTTGTTGCCCGCGCGAAGCGAGGCCGACAGGAGCAATGCTCTGTCGTTGACCGCGGAAGCCTCGATGGGCACGGGGATCTCGGATCTTTATACTGGGCTCACGGGCGGCGTGCTGTTTCCACTGCTTCCCGATCCGAGCGGGAACATGGTGCCGCCCCCCGTCTATCGTCCCAACATCGACACTGGCATCGTGACCTACGATGCCAACGGCAACCTGAAGTCGTTAGACTGGCGGTCGTTGGTTCTAGGACTTCAGTACTATCTGCCCGTCGCGGGTGGTCGGATATGGGTATCGGCGACGGCTTCCCGAATCGAATCCGCGAACATTCTTCGCCTGACGCCCGAGGCCAGTCGGGGTGGAGTCTTTATCAGTCAAGACTATGTCGACGGCAACCTGTTCGCCGCCGTGACGCCGGAGGTCCAGGTGGGGTTGTCCTTCCAGATGACCCGACAGACCTTCGGCGACCACCCATTTAGCCCCACCAACCCTCACCCCGTGGGACGAAACCAGCGAGGCGAGCTCGGATTCCGCTTGTTCTTCTGATCGAAGGGCTTCGTTCGCGGACGCCGAAGTTACTGCGCTGCGACGAGCTGACACGTCGAACTGCAGATCTTCAGATCCACGGGATTACAGGTCTCTGGCGTGCCGGAAGGCTTGCCGTCCGGCCCTGTCGTAGTGCAAATCCTCTGCCCCGGCGAATCGCAGTCCTCCCCGTGATCGACGAAGCCGTCGCCGCAGACGACCCTGCGCAAAACGAGAGTCCGAAGACCGCTTGAGCCCGTGATGTCCAGGATAGTCGTCCGATCGTGGCCCCACAGGGTCATCCGGTTCCCTTGCACGCAGTAGTCGACCTGGGTCGGCAGTATTCCACTTCCCGCGAAGTGAGTGATGACGTGCCCGTCGGAGCTCCAGATGCCGGACAAATTGGTACCGGCCGCATCGGATTCGCTCAGATACGAGCAGACGCAACCGCCTCCAGCGGAATCCTGACACTCTGTCTCCTTGATGCCCCCGAGGGTCTTTCCGTAGTCCGCGAACGCGGCGCCGAACTCCTTGCAGCTCCCAGGACTGTAGCCGAACCTCTGAAGGCAACTTGCGGAGTAGTTGATACTGGTTCGGTCGCTGCTTGTGAGCAACGTCGAGTAAAGCCCCTGGGTGTGGTCGGCGGTCATGCTTGCAGCCTGGTAGCTGAGGAACGCCCCCTGAATGGCGGGCGTGTCGCGCGGGAGCGCGAAGAACCTGATCCCCTGAGGCCCAAAAAACTGCAGAGACGAACACCAGTCCATCGAGGTCAGCTCGGGCGGCGGCTGGCCGCCCGGAACGATCGGTTGATTGCGATAGGTTTGTTTCGCGGCGATGGCGTCCTGCAACGCGGGATCCTGGCACACACTGGCCTCGGCCCAATCACCGACAGGATCACCGCCGCACGGCAAGGTCGTCTCGGCGCAGGCATCCAAGGGCTTGCAACCCTCCGCGAACAGAAGCATCGCGCCAGACAGAAAGACGCCGACGGAAAAGCGCAGGCGCGAGATGATTCGCGGAACACCCCCCATCCTCTGATTCTCGTTGTCCGCGTTGAGCAAGGTGCCGTCCTCAAAATCCTTATCGCCTATAGTAGCCGCACGGTCAAAGCATGGGCCACGGCAAGGCGTCCCAGGCGGACATGTAGGCGGCTCGCAAAAAGGTGGGCTTCGCAAGGAATGTCGACCAAGATTTGTGACGGGCTGAAATGGTTCCGATCCCTGACGTGACAGGTGGTTTGCACCGCGACGTTCAGAAGACCCGAAACAAGCCGATTTGAATCCTGTGACTGCATCTCTCGTTCCCCTCGAAAGCACGGCGCGCGAGCTGGGCCCGCGCCTCGTATTGCCGCCGGCGAACGCCGCGGACTCCGCGCCGTTGCCGCTTGACCCCGTGCTCTGGGCGGCGGGGGCGAATGTGGCGGTGCGCTCGGCGGTTCGCCGGCTGTTTGGGTGGAAACGGTACAAGGGCAGCGTGGAGGCCATTTGCCGCTCCGCGATCGACGACTGCTGGACGGGGGAGTTCTTCGCGGGGTCGGCGGGGCATTTCAAGCAATTCTGGACGCGCGACCTGGCGATGTGCACACCCGCCTTGTGTCGGCTCGGCATGCGCGAACAGGTGATCGACTCATGGGCCTGGGGGCTTGAGCAGTTCGAGAAAGCCGGGCGAATCACCACGACAATCTTCCGTCGCCGCTATCCGCGCGATGTTTACGCCTACGCTTGCGATTCCTTGCCGCTGATGTTGCACGCATTGCGCGCGGCGGATGCGCCACACCTTGTCGATCGTCATCAGGAATTGCTGGCGCGCGAGGTACACCGTTACGTGGAGACCGTTTTTGATCCCGAGCTCGGCATGGCGCGGACGGCCGGGTACTTTTCGGGACCGCGCGACTGCATGACCGGTCGGTCGACCGTCTTCGCCAACACGACGATCGCGCTGCTGGCGGATCTGCTCGACGACTTTCCCAGCCTGCCAAACCCGCTGCGCGGACACGACGTCAGGGCGGCGATGCGACATCATCACTGGAGTGGTGACTACTTTCGGGACTCCCTTTGCCGCGAGGTGCCCTCGGGCGACGGCAACGTGTGGCCGTTCTTCTTCGGCGTGTTCACGGATCCCGACATGCAGCGACGCGCCTTCGGAACACTGGAAGATCGCGGCTTCACCAATCCCGTGCCATTGCGCTACTTCGAGCGTCGCATGCCGGAAAGCGAGCTCACGGTGCCCCGCCTGTTCACGCCCAACTACCAGGGCGATCCAAGCTGGATGCAACTGGCGCCCGCGTACTTGAGCCTGCTGCGCAACATCGACGAAGCGAAGATGAAGCAACACCGAGAGAACATGGCGGCGCTGATCGCGAGGGACGGTAACTACCTGGAGCTTTATACCCCCGACGGCAAGCCCTACAAGGGCAGGGCGTGGCTCTACCACGCGGATGAGGGAATGATTTGGGCAGCGATGTTTCTGGATTTGTACACGTGACGCCCCAGAACGAATGAAGCGAGGCGCCGGCGGCGATAGAGCCGATCAAGCCCGGCGGATTCGATTTCGACGTGGGGCTCGAAGCTTCACCTTCCGACGAGCCGGCATCGGCGCCAAGGCGTCTTCAGGTATCCATGCGCGCTCGACATTGTTTACGTGACGTTAACAACCCGGACATTCTGAGGTCATTGGGGACGGGTAACCTGTTTGCCAATGATGACGAAACGAACAGCAAAAGTGACTCGAACGATGATGGTTGTCGCGATGCTCGTCGCAGGCGCCATTGGGCACGGTGTCTTGCCGACAGCAAGCCAAGCGGCGCCCGAAGCTGTGGCCACACCGCCGGCGGTCAAGTCCGGCAAGCCGCCGTTGAAGATCGCGTTTTCGGATTGGCCTGGCTGGACGGCCTTCGAGATTGGCATTCAAAAAGGCTGGTTCAAGGAAGCGGGCGTCGACGTCGAGTTTTCATGGTTCGAATACACGCCGTCCATGGAGGCGTTCGCGGCGAACAAAGTGGATGCCGTGATGATGACCATGGGCGACGCCCTGGTCACGGGTGCGCCCGGCGCCCGGAGCGTGGCCATTTTGATCACCGACTACAGCAATGGAAACGACATGATTGTCGCCAAGAAAGGCATCACGTCGTTGAAGGGCCTCAAGGGGAAGAAGGTCGGCCTGGAGATCGGATTGGTGGAGCACCTGATGCTCCTCAAGGGCCTCGAGAAGGCGGGGCTGAAAGAGACTGACGTCAAGTTGATCGCGGTCCCCACCCATCAGACGGCACAGTCACTTGCCTCCGGGGACGTGGACGCGATCGGCGCCTGGCAGCCGAACGCTGGCCAGGCATTGAAGGCGGTACCCGGATCGAAGGCGATTCTGACCAGCAAGGATCTGCCCGGGCTGATCTATGACCTCGTGTGCGTCAGTCCGAAGAGCCTGGCACAACGCCGCGCGGACTGGGTGAAGGTGGTGAAGGTCTGGAACCGCATCGAGGCCTTCGTCACCGACCCGGCCCACAAGGACGAAGCGGTGAAGCTCATGGCCGCCCGAGCCGGGGTTCCGGCGGATGAATATGGCAAGTTCCTGCCGGGAACCCGTTTCCTGACACCTCAGGAAGCAATGGCGCGTTTTCAAAAGAAGGACACCCTCGATTCCCTGTACGGCAGCGGCAAGGTGGCCGACGTTTTCAACGTCGCCAACAAGGTCTACGCAAAGTCGCAGAACGTCGACGACTACATTGATTCGTCCTTGTCGAAGGAAGCGCTCGGCAAGTAACGCGCGCCACCCGAACGAAGAGCAAGGCGAGGCCCAATGGGCGGGAGTGCCAGTCAACGACGCCCCTGGTTGCGCATTCTGGGAAAAGTGTCCCCGCGCAGGCGCGCGGCCTTGGCGGTGTTGTCGTTTCTGATGCCGCTCGGACTTTGGTGCGCCGTCAGTTATGTTCCTTTCATCTGGCACCCGATGATCCGGGTGACGGACGCGGGCGATTCCAGCTGGTTCTCCACGGGCGAATTGGTCGAGTCCGACGCCTTCGGGGAAGAAAATGCGCGCATCCGTTCCGAACACGGACACGAGGCCGCGGGCGTTCGGTCAAACCCTGTGTTCCTTCCGGCGCCGCATAGGGTGGCGCGGGCACTCGTCACCGGCTTTACCACCGTTCCGCCGCGGCCTGAGGAGCCGTGGCTGCACCAAGCGTTGTGGCACAGCATCACGATCATATTTTGGGGATTCTTCGTATCGTCGCTGGTGGGTGTGCCGCTCGGCATCCTGTGCGGAGCGCTGCCGGCGATGGCGCGCCTGACGGAGCCCTTCATCGAATTCTTTCGCTATCTCCCGGCGCCGGCGTTTGGGGCCCTCGCCGTCGCCGTGTTGGGCATCAATGACGCCCCCAAGGTGGCAATCATTTTTGTCGGGACCTTCTTCCAGCAGGTATTGGTCATCGCGAACACGACGCGGCGGATCGACGCGGGGTTGCTGGAGGCCGCGCAGACACTCGGCGCGTCGCGACGAGATCTTCTGTTTCGCGTCGTCCTTCCCGGCATCATCACCGAGGTCTACACGGACATGCGCGTCCTGCTCGGGTGGGCCTGGACGTACCTGATAGTCGCCGAATTGATCGGCGTCAGCTCTGGCATCACGTTCTTCATCAATCAGCAGGCGAAGTACCGTGCCTATGACAAAGTATTCGCCTCCATCATCTTAATCGGCCTCATCGGGCTTGGTACGGACGTCTGCCTGGCGTGGCTCGGACGTCGCCTGTTTCCCTGGTTGCCTTCGACCTCCTCCCGCCGCAGGGGGGGGCGGTCACGTGTCACCGCGCCCGTGCGAGCGGCGCGAACGGAGGAGACCGAGCGCGACGGGGCGCCTTTGGACCGGGCACAGGACGCCGGCGCTAGTAGCCCGGCGGGAACCGAAGTCCCGCGTGAAAGCACCAACCTTCCCGGGTCCGTCCACGCGGCGGGCGGAGCTTCTGTGTGAGCGAAGCGCTTGCGCTTCCAAGCTATCGGGATCAGGCGCCAGGCGTCGCGGAGCGGTTTGCTCGCCTGAAGGAACGGCCCGTCATTTTGGACGTCCGCAACCTGACCAAGACGTTCGAGGGGGGCTCGGGCCCGGTCGTCGCCCTCGATCGGATCAGTTTCCAGGCGCACCGGCGCGAATTTCTGTGCGTCATCGGGCCCTCGGGTTGCGGCAAGTCGACGCTCGCCCGCATCATCGCCGGGTTGGACACGCCGACGGGCGGACAGATGCTGTTGGACGGAAAAACGATCGACGGCCCGGGTCCTGATCGCGGGATGGTGTTTCAAAGCTACACGCTATTTCCCTGGTTGACGGTTAGACGCAACATCATGTTCGGACCCGAAGTTTCGCGTGGTCTATCCGATTCTTCGGCCGAGGCCGAGGCCCGCGAATGGATTGATCTCGTCGGACTGTCGCGCTTCGCCGATTCGTATCCACACCAGCTTTCGGGCGGAATGAAGCAACGGGTCGCGATCGCGCGGGCCCTGGCCAACCGCCCGCGTATTCTGCTGATGGACGAGCCCTTTGGTGCCCTCGACGCGCAAACGCGCGCTCAGATGCAGTCGTACTTGCTGCAGATCTGGAAGCAGGTGGACATCACCATCGTCTTCATCACCCACGACTTGGACGAGGCCGTTTATCTGGCGGATCGCGTCCTCGTGTTGGACGCCCACCCCGGGCGTGTGCGAGAAATGATGGAGGTGCCGGTGCCTCGCCCTCGCACGCGGGATCAGTTCGTGTCGCCGGCTTTCATAGCGGCGCGCCAGCATCTGGAGGAATTGATTCACCCGCCGGGACTGACCGAGAACGAAACGCTGCCGCTGGGACGCATGACGCTGGTGGGAGACGACGTCGAATGAAAGTGAAGCCCCCAAAAAAGAAGCCGAAATCCGTGCGCCCGCTTCGCCGGACGTCCCGTTCACTTGCCACCGGCGGCGGCCAGGCGTCCAGTCCAGTTGCTGCCGGCGCCGGCCAGGCGTCCCGTCCAGTTGCCACCGGCGGCGGCCAAGCGTCCCGTTTGGTGGTTGCCGGCAGCCGCAGAACGATCATCCTGCACGAGACCCTGCGCGGGGGACAAGCCTGGTCGCGGCGGCTGTCGCGCGGCCAAATTCTCCGCATCGTGGATCCGACCGGCACCGCGTGCGTGTCGGCGCTGTGTTACAACGCACGCGATCCCGTCGAGCGCTACAACCTGGCCGACACGCTAAAAGCGCAATACACCGCGTTCTTGACGGTGGGGCGGGTGCTGTACTCGGACATGGGTCGCGTCCTCATGTCGATCATCGGAGACACCTGCGGGTGGCACGACACCCTATCGGGCTGCGGAGACGCGTCGTCGAACCAGGCGCGCTTCGGTCCCGGGCGATACCAGGAGCTGCGCAACGAATTTCACCGCAACGCCCGCGACAATTTCATCGTGGAGCTGTCGAAGGTCGGCCTCGGCAAGCGCGACATCGTCGCGTGTGTGAACTTCTTCGCGCGCGTATCTGCCGACGATGCCGGCCGGATTCGCTGGATTCCGGGCAATTCGCGACCTTCAGCTTACGTCGACCTGCGTTCCGAGATGGAGACATTCGTCGTCCTGTCGAACACCCCGCATCCACTTGACACCTCGCGGACGTACGCTCCGCCGGCGGTCGAGATATCGGTTCGGTGGTCGGCGCCCTCCGAGCGTCCGGGGCCACGGGATCTCTGCCGCCTGTCACGTCCCGAAAACGGGCGCGGGTTCGCGTTGACCGAAGCCTACGTCCGCGAGATGGAAAGCGTGTCCGGCACGGGCCGGGAGGCGGCGCCGTGACGGCCGTAGCAGTGGTCACGCCGTTCATGTTGAAGGAAAGTGACCACGATCCGGCCGCGGCCGCTTACGACGAAATCTTGCCCGCGGGTCGCGGCTGGAGCCGCGAGATCGCGCGCGGTCAGGTTTTTCGGATCGTTGATTTGGAGGGCAACCAGGCTGTCGACACGCTGTTCTTCAATACTCGCAATCCCGATGAACGATACAGCGCCGTGGACACCATTCGTGGCCAGGGGAACATCTACCTGACGACGGGCACCATGTTGATGTCCAGCGAAGGTCGTCCTCTGCTGACGATCGTGGCCGACACCTGCGGCCGGCACGACACCTTGGGCGGCGCGTGCTCGGCAGAGAGCAATCAGGTTCGATATGCGCTCGACAAGAAGTACATGCACAACTGTCGCGACAGCTTTCTACTTGAATTGGCCCGCCTCGGGCGCGCGATGGGCAAGCGCGACCTGCCGAACAATATCAATTTTTTCATGAACGTTCCTGTCACTCCCGCGGGCGATTTGTCGTTCGCCGACGGTGTATCCGCTCCCGGTCGCTACGTCGAGATGCGCGCCGAAATGGATGTCCTCGCCCTCATCTCGAACTGTCCACAGTTGAACAACCCGTGCAACGCCTACAACCCCACACCGGTTCGGCTGTTGATTTGGGATGCCCCGTGATGTGCGGGGCCCGCGAAGGCGGCGATGCCGGGGACGCTCGCGAACACCGCTGTCGTCATCCCGTGAGACGTGCCGTTTCGTAGCGTATTGATCGCGAATCGCGGCGTTATAGCGTCGCGCATTTTGCGGACCCTGCGCCGCATGGAAATAGATCCGATCGCCGTCTACTCGGATGCTGATCGCCACGCTCCCCATGTGTTGAACGCCGCGGCCGCCGTGTGTCTCGGCCCGGCGCCGGCTGGCGAAAGTTATCTGCGCGGCGATGCCATCATCGAGGCGGCGCGCGCGACGGGGGCCCAGGCGATTCACCCCGGTTACGGCTTTCTCAGCGAGAACGCGGATTTCGCGGAGCGCTCCGAGCAGGCCGGGATCGCGTTCATCGGACCGACACCCGCACAGATGCGTGACTTTGGTCTGAAGCACACCGCGCGGGCGATCGCCGCGTCGACCGGCGTTCCCTTGCTGCCCGGCACGGGATTGCTGGCGGATCGGGAGCAGGCAGTGCGCGAGGCCGCGCGCATCGGATTTCCCGTGATGTTGAAGAGCACGGCGGGTGGCGGTGGCATAGGCATGCGTCGGTGCGACTCGCCCGCGGAGCTGTCCGAGGCCTACGAAACCGTTGCACGGCTGGCGCGGACAAACTTCAAGGACGCCGGCCTGTACTTGGAAAAGCTCGTTGAGCGCGCGCGTCACGTCGAAGTGCAGATCTTCGGCGACGGGGCGGGCGTCGTGGTGGCGCTCGGCGAGCGCGACTGCTCACTACAACGGCGAAACCAGAAAGTGATTGAAGAGACTCCCGCCCCCGGGTTGAAGCCGGAGGTTCGACAGGCGCTGGCCGAAGCGGCAGTCAAGTTGGGAAGGGCCGCGCGTTACCGATCGGCCGGCACGGTTGAATTCGTGATGGATGCAGCCACGGGCGCGTTTTACTTCCTGGAAGTCAACACCCGCATCCAGGTCGAGCACGGCATCACCGAAGAGGTCACGGGCATCGATCTGGTCGAATGGATGGTGCGCCTGGCCGCGGGGGATCTCCCGCGGCTGACGATGCTGTCCGTGGATGCGGTGGGTGATGGGAAAGCCTCGGGGACCGGCACAGCGATGGAGGCACGCCTGTACGCGGAGGACCCCGCACGCGGGTTTCAACCGAGCTGCGGCGTGATAACGCACGCATCATTCCCATCCGATGTGCGCGTCGAGACTTGGGTGGACGCCGGCACCGAGATCACGCCGTACTACGATCCCATGATCGCGAAGATCATCGCCCGCGGTCCGACGCGCGCGAAGACCATCGATAGGCTGCGGGAGGCCCTCGCCAAGACTCGGATCGACGGCGTCGAGACCAACCGCGCCTTCTTGCTCGCGGTGCTGGAAACCGAGGCCTTTCGGGCGGGGGATGTCCACACCCGTGCCTTGGATGACGTCGAGGACACGACAACCGCGATCGAGATCGTGGACGGGGGAACCCAAACGACGGTTCAGGATTTGCCCGGGCGCCTCGGCTACTGGGCCGTCGGTGTGCCGCCCTCGGGTCCGATGGACGGCCTGGCGTTCCGACTTGGAAATCGGCTTCTGGAAAACCCCCAGGACGCCGCCGGCCTGGAATGCACGATGGTCGGACCGACCTTGCGATTCCGAACAGCGACAACTGTGGCACTGACCGGCGCCGATATGAATGCCACTGTAAATGGCGAGGTCGTGCCGCGGGGGCAGGCGATCCGGATCCCCACCGGGGGCGTGTTGCGGCTCGGCGCCGTACGGGGACCGGGCAGTCGTGCCTACGTCGTGGTCCGGGGCGGACTCGATGTGCCGCTCTATCTCGGCAGTCGATCGACGTTCACCTTGGGATTGTTCGGCGGCCACGGAGGCCGAGCGTTGCGTGCGGGCGACGTCTTGCATTTGGGCGAGCTGCCGCCGAACCCGAACATCACGGGCGCCAAGTTGCCAGCGGACACCGAACTGTCACCGACGCTCTCAAACGACTGGACGCTGGCGGTCATGCACGGCCCGCAAGGCGCCCCCGATTTCTTCACGCCGGGCGACATCGAGACGCTCTTTGACTCGACGTGGGTGGTGCACCACAACTCGAACAGAACCGGCATCCGGTTGATTGGCCCCAAACCCACATGGGCACGCAAGGATGGCGGCGAGGCGGGTCTGCACCCGAGCAACATCCACGACAACGCCTACGCTATAGGCACCATCGACTTTACCGGCGACATGCCCGTGATTCTGGGCCCGGATGGCCCCAGCCTCGGTGGGTTCGTTTGTCCCGCCACGATCGTCGCGGCGGACCTGTGGAAAATGGGTCAACTGAAAGCCGGCGACACGATTCGCTTCCGGGCTGTGACTCTCGACGAAGCGCGTGACCTCAGGGAACGGCAGGACGCGTTCGTAGGCTCCCTGATCCCACCATCGATGAACGCGCGGGATTCCGGTGGCTCCCCGTCAAGGGCAACGTGCGAGACCACGCCGTCGCACGGGTCGATGGACGCGGTGTTGGTCAGCATGGCCGAGACTCCGCACCGACCGTCGGTCGTGATCCGTCAAGACGGCGACGCGAACCTTTTGGTCGAGTACGGACCCATGGTGCTGGATTTGGCGCTGCGTTTTCGCGTCCACGCATTGATGGACTGGTTGCTGGCGCGGGCGCTCCACGGAATCGTCGATCTCACGCCCGGCATTCGTTCGTTACACATCCACTACGACGACGGCTTGCTGCCGCGCGAACGTTTGCTCGACGCGCTTGCGCGCGCCGAGAGCGAGCTCCCCTCGACCGACGCGATCGAGGTGCCCTCGCGCGTGATCCACCTGCCGCTGTCGTGGGACGACTCGGCGACAAGGCTCGCCATTCGAAAGTACACGCAATCCGTTCGCCCCGACGCGCCGTGGTGCCCGAGCAACATCGAATTCATCCGCCGCATCAACGGCCTAGCCAGCTTGGATCACGTCCGCGACATTGTGTTTGCGGCCAGCTACCTGGTTTTGGGTCTTGGCGATGTGTATTTGGGCGCGCCGGTCGCGACGCCCACGGATCCGCGGCACCGCCTGGTCACGACCAAGTACAACCCCGCGCGCACCTGGACGCCCGAGAACGCGGTTGGCATCGGTGGCGCATATCTGTGCGTGTACGGCATGGAGGGCCCAGGTGGCTACCAGTTCGTGGGCCGGACGTGCCAGATGTGGAACCGCTTCCGGCAGACCGGCGACTTTACCGACGGCAAGCCTTGGCTGTTGCGCTTCTTCGACCAGATCAGGTTCTTCCCCGTCGGAGAAGAAGAGCTGCTGGCCTTTCGCGAAGACTTCCCATACGGACGAGTCAAGTTGAAGATTGAACCGACGACGTTCAGCTTTGCCGCGTATCGGGCGTTCTTGCGCGAAAACCAGACGTCGATCGCGGAATTCAAGGGCCGGCAACAAGCCGCGTTCGATGCCGAGCGCGAACGGTGGGCGCGGATGCCACCCGTGCCCGATCCGAGCGTCGCAATGGGCAAAGGCGCGAACCAAGAAACGAAACAGGACTCAAGCGAAGACCGCCCGATTGTTCTGGGGGACGCAGAGGTGGCAGTCCGAGCGGACGTGACATGCAGCGTCTGGCAGACGCTGGTGGAGCCGGGATCGCGGGTCAACGCGGGTGAGCGCCTGCTGGTCCTCGAAAGCATGAAAATGGAGTTCCCCGTCGTCGCTCCCGTGACCGGCGTCGTGACCGGTGTCACCGTGCGTCCGGGCCAGCTCGCGACCGCGGGACAGATCCTGGCCATCATCAAGACGGATGGCCCGGCCGTTAGCTGAGGCTCAGCTTCGGCAAACAGCGGCCTCAACGGCAGCTAGATCGGCAAACTTTGCGCCGGCGCCATTGTGACGCAAGAAGACACGATTCCGAGGCACGGCGTGCGTTGCGAGGCACTTCTTGACGGCGCAGCGACAGAAAGGGCACTCACTGTGCCTGGTGAGTTACCTCTGGGGGTACATAACGAAAAGCACGATCGGCGAACTCTCTGGACGAAGGGAAGTGACAATGGCCTGTTCTTCTAGACTCGCGATTCTCGAGGGTGGTTGCCGGGCGTTAGGGCTGTCATTGCTGGTGGCGGTTTTGCCTGCTTGCGTGGGCGTCGTCGAGCAGTCCCCAGGGCAAACCCTCGACACCCCG
>JADGRC010000429.1 GCA_017881245.1 Pseudomonadota bacterium | reverse complement strand
GGCGCACGCTGATTTGGTGCTGATCAGCGGCCATGACGGGGGCACGGGCGCGTCCCCGTTGACCAGCATCAAGCATGCGGGGATCCCATGGGAGTTGGGGTTGGCGGAGACGCATCAGGTGCTGGTCATGAACGATCTGCGCAGCCGCATTCGCGTCGAGACTGACGGGCAGTTGAAGACCGGACGTGACGTCATCGTGGCCACGCTCTTGGGGGCGGAGGAGTACGGATTCTCGACGGCGCCGCTGGTCACGGTGGGTTGCATTTTGATGCGCGTTTGCCATCTGAATACCTGTCCCGTCGGCGTGGCGACGCAGGATCCGAAGTTGCGAAAGAAGTTCACGGGTGATCCCCAGTACGTCGTGAATTTCATGCGCTTCGTCGCGCAGGAAGTCCGCGAGTACATGGCCGCGCTGGGCTTCCGCACGGTGAACGAGATGATTGGGCACACCGAGTGCTTGGGCATGAACCACGCGATCGAGCATTGGAAGACCCACGGCATCGATTTGTCGGCGATCTTGCACCAGCCTGACGCTCCGCCGCGTGTCGGCCGCCGCCAGGAAATCGAGCAGGACCACGGCCTTTCGGGTGCGCTCGACAATACGACGTTGCTGGCCTTGTGCGAGCCCGCCCTGGCGCGCAAGGAGAAAGTCGAGGCGACCATGCCGATCCGCAACATCAATCGCGTGGTCGGCACCATCACCGGCAGCGAGGTGACTCGCCGGCACGGACCCGAAGGCCTGCCCGAGGACACGATCAAGCTGAATTTCCAGGGATCGGCGGGGCAGAGCTTCGGCGCCTTCATACCGCCGGGCATGACGCTGACCTTGGAGGGCGATTCAAACGACTACCTCGGCAAGGGCCTGTCAGGCGGCAAAATCGTGGTCTTCCCGTCGAGGAACGCCACGTTTGTCGCCGAGGAGAACGTCATCATCGGCAACGTCGCCTTTTACGGCGCGACCGGCGGTGAGGGGTATATTCGCGGCGTCGCCGGCGAGAGATTCTGCGTTCGCAACAGCGGGGCGTGGGCGGTCGTGGAGGGCGTGGGCGATCATGGTTGCGAGTACATGACCGGCGGGCGCGTCGTCGTCCTGGGATCGACAGGGCGGAATTTCGCGGCTGGGATGTCGGGTGGCGTTGCGTACGTTTTGGATGAGGCAGGTGATTTCGCGCGTCGCTGCAACAAGGAAATGGTCACCCTCGGCAAAGTGGAAGACGTCGACGAAGCGAAGGTCGTTCAAGGCATGATTGCGCGACACGCGCAGGCCACCGGGTCGAAGCGCGCCGGGGAGATCTTGGGGAGCTGGGGGCAGTGGTTGCCGTTTTTCGTTCGAGTCATGCCGAAGGATTATGAACGCGTCCTGGCGGCGCAGCGCGAGATGCGGCAGGCGGGACTTTCGCCGGAAGAGGCGGAGATGGCGGCTTTTGAGCAGAACTCGAAGAGCGCCGCGCGCATTGGTGGTAAGTGACGGCGGCGGCCTTGCGACTCGGACATTCAGGCCTCACGGCGCTTCGATC
The DNA here is from genome assembly GCA_017881245.1 of Pseudomonadota bacterium. Taxonomy (GTDB): domain Bacteria; phylum Myxococcota_A; class Polyangia; order Fen-1088; family Fen-1088; genus FEN-1088. The sequence goes on along the minus strand of JADGRC010000429.1, from coordinate 7,499 downwards.
CGACTGATGAATGGACACTGCGATTAATATGGGAAAAACGACCGGATTCATGGAGTACCCGCGGCTGTTGCCGTTGTCACGACCGCCGGCGGAACGCATCAAGGATTGGACGGAGTTCCACGCGCACCTGCCCGAGCCGGCGTTGCGCGAGCAGGGAGCACGCTGCATGGACTGCGGCGTTCCCTTCTGTCACACCGGGGCGATTCTGCCGGGGGGGGCGAGCGGCTGTCCCATTCACAACCTGATACCCGAATGGAACGATCTGGTCTTTCGCGGACAGTGGCAAGAGGCTCTGACGCGATTGCACAAGACCAACAACTTTCCCGAGTTCACGGGACGCGTCTGTCCGGCGCCGTGCGAGGGATCGTGCGTGCTCGGCATCAGTGAGCCGGCGGTGACGATCAAGAACATCGAATGTTCGATCGTCGACAAGGGTTTTGAGGAGGGTTGGATCCAGCCCGAACCGCCAGGTAGGCGCACGGGGAAGAAAGTGGCCGTGATCGGTTCGGGACCCGCGGGCCTCGCGTGCGCGGCCCAGTTGAATCAGGCCGGCCATGTCGTGACGGTATTCGAACGCGACGATCGGGTCGGTGGGCTTCTGATGTACGGCATCCCGGCGATGAAGCTGGAAAAACAAATTGTCGAGCGGCGGGTCAAGTTGCTGGCCGAGGAGGGCGTCCGTTTCGTCACGTCGACCTGGGTTGGCAAGACGTATCCGACCGAGAAGCTGCGCGGCGAATTCGACGCGACCGTCCTGTGCGGTGGCGCGACCAAGGCACGGGACCTGCCGATCGAGGGTCGCAACCTAGCGGGGATTCACTTCGCGATGGAATACCTGCTGAAGAACACCAAGAGTCTTCTTGATAGTGGCCACGCCGACGGGCGCTTCATCGACGCCAAGGGCAAACACGCCGTCGTCATCGGCGGCGGTGACACGGGGACCGACTGCGTCGGGACGGCGATGCGGCATGGTTGCAAGAGCTTGGTCCAGTTCGAAATCATGTCTCGTCCACCGGACGCGCGCGCGGCCGACAACCCGTGGCCGCAGTGGCCGCGCGTGTACCAGATGGACTACGGTCAGGAGGAAGCGGCGGCGGTGTTTGGCGCAGACCCCCGCCGGTACGCCGTGGTGACGAAGCGATTCGTTGGAGATGCACGGGGCGCGGTCAAGGAACTGCACACCGTCAACATCGAATGGCGCCGCGACGGCGGAAAGACGACGATGCACGAGATTCCGGGGACCGAGAGGGCTTGGCCGGCCGATCTGGTCTTTCTGGCGATGGGATTCCTTGGCCCCGAGAAGGAGGGGTTGCTCGGGGACCTGGGCGTGACTATCGACGCCCGCGGCAACGTCGTCACCAACGCCGACAAGCAGACGACCGTCCCAGCCGTGTTCGCCGCGGGCGACATGGCGCGCGGGCAGTCGCTCATCGTGTGGGCGATAGCCGAAGGTCGCGCCGCCGCGCGCGGCGTGGACAAGTTCCTGATGGGGGAGACGCTGTTGCCCTAGCTTTCAGGTGAGGCGATCGATCCGAAAACCACGCCCCCGAAGGGGACGACCGTGCCGTTCGCTCGCCGGCAACCGTGCCGGAAAACATACCGGCGATGTCTCGAGGATGAGCGCGCGGAGTTTGGTCAGGGGCAGAAGGTGGCCTTATACGTGCTCAAGGCCTGGGCACAGGCAGCGTCGTCGGTTATCGCAGCGGCTATGGTGGCGCACATCGACTTGACGATCGCCACGGGGCTGGCGTTGCAGCAAGCGATGAGATCCGCGCAAGCGGTGCCAGTGCCCGTCGATCCTCCGGTTGCGGTGCCACTTGCACCCCCGGTTTCGGCGCCCGTCGAGCCGCCCGTGCTGATCTCCGTGGAGCCTCCGGATCCATTGCCTGTCGCGCCACCGGTCCCAGCGCCCGAAGAGCCACCGCTGCCTCCTCCCGCGCACCCGGGAAGGCCTTTGAAGCACGCCTCGTAATCAGTGCAAGTCGTCTTGGCCAGACAGGCGTTCACGCTCGAGATGATCTCGCTTGAATTCGTGCAGGTTTTGGTCTGAGTCACCTTGGGGGTCGAACATTGACTCGTGCACAAGGTCGCGAACGTGGTTCCCCCGGCGCCCGCATCCGCATAGCAGAGCGAAATCTCCTTCGTGCAACCCTGCATGCAAAGCGCGACCGGATCGCCGCCGCTGGTGCTGCTGCTGCTGCCGCAGGCCGACAGGACCAGGGTGGCAGAGAACGACCAAACCAACAATGTACGCAAAAAGTTCATGGCAATCTCCAATAAGTTGTGAAAATCCGGAAAATCCGAATGGAAACGTTGTTCACGTTCGCGGTTCGTAGGTTGGCCGTCAAGTACTTGACGGTTTCCATCACCCGTGTTTGTGCCACGCTCGTCCCGGTTTCATCGATCCGGATTGGCGAGGCCGTCGCTCTGGGAATGCCTCAAAAAACGAGGTGACGGAAGTCGGTGTCAGATCGGGCGCGCGCGCGTTCCTCGCAGTCCTGCGAACCCCGGTGCCGTGGCCAGGCTCCGATCCACCTCGGCCAACAAATGCGCCACTCCTTGGGCCCGCGACGAGACGACGGTCGCGGCGATGTCCGTGCCGCGCACGGCGTCGATGAAAAGCTCGGACGGGTGGCTCTCGTGTTCGGACGCGGGAACGTCCGTGGCGACGATCTTCAGCACGCCGCCGTAAAAATCCGCGCCGCCTTCGGCGATGAACCGTGCGTCATTCGGAAACCGAACGTCGTCGACGACATAGAGGCCGAGAGGGGAACCGGTGGGGCGGACGCTTTCCTCTGCGCGCAAGCCGCGAACCAGCGCCTGCAAATGAATGTCCTCCCCAAACTCCTCGCGCAGGCCCTCGGTTCCAAGGCGTTGCAACAACCAGCGCGGCGAGAATCCATACCGGGGGTCGACGGCCTCCTTCTCGGCCTGGGTGCCCCAGAGTTGGGCTTCGGTGAAACCAAAAACGTTCCGTACGGCCCGTTTCATGGGACCCGCCAGCGACCGGACCTCGGCGCCAAAGGTGGCCTCCAGATGGCGGGCCACGGTGGTTTTACCGTGCCCCGAGCGGGCCAGTAATCCAAGAATGTAGATCACGGCGCCGGTATACCTGGTGGCGGCGACCTTGAAAACCGGCCTTTCCGGCTACACCCACGACGGAAGGCATACCGCGAGCATATGCCTTTCCTTGGCTCGCCCTTTGACAGGGGGTGCGTTGACACTGACCGTACGGATCGTACAGTTAAGGCGTGGGTAAGCCGATTGGTTCCGAAGCGGCACGACAGAACCTTCCCGATATCCTTGAACGGGCGGCGAAGGGCGAGACCACGGTAGTGACCAAACGTGGCCGACCGGTGGCTGCGGTGGTGCCTTTCGAGAACCGCGGACCTTCTGCCGGGCGGGGACCTTCTCTGCTTTCTCTGCGTGGCTCGGGCCGCGGGTTGTGGGGCAAGGATCCGGCCCGGTTGATCGCGCGGGGCCGCAAAGAATGGCTCTAAGGGGCATCGAAGAGCTTCCGGCGGGGGCTGGGGTTCTCGTCGACAGCGCACCGATCGCATACGTCCTCGATGGTCATCCACTGGCGGGGGAATTCGCCCCCCTTTTCGAAAAGGCGGAGGCGGGGGAGCTTCGTCTTTTCGTCACCCCCATCACGGTGGCCGAGGTCGTCGCTGGCCCTCTTAGGGCCGGTCGAGAGGCACAGGCCGAGCAGTATCGAATCGCTATGACTGCTGGTCCTGACGTGAGGTTAATACCGCTGAATGACGATGCGGCCGTTTTGGCCGCGAGATTTCGGATTCGTTACCGACTCAAACTGCCGGATGCTTTCCAACTCGCAGCCGGCGTACTTGCGGGCTGTCTGGCCATCGCCACACACGACCGCGACTTTCGACGGGTGACCGAGATTCGTGTTTTGGACACGGATCGCGGTCGCTGATGCTCAGCCCGGTCGTCGCAACCGTGGGCGTGCAGCGCGACGAGGCACCACGCGCGCAGCCTAATGTCAAAAGAGGAAGGTCGCGCGCGGTGCGAAGTCGCGCTCCTATCCGACCCAGACGCGGGCATTTCGGAACATTCGCATCCACGGGCTATCGGGGCCGGTGAACGGATTCCACGACAGCTGTACAGCCCGAAAGACGCGTTCGGGGTGCGGCATCAGGACGGTCACGCGTCCATCGGGCGTCGTCAATCCCGTGATACCGTCGGGCGAGCCGTTGGGATTGGCCGGGTAGCCGTTCGCCACGAGGTCCCCGTTGTCGACGAAGCGCGCCGCGCACAGGCCCGCCCTTTCCAGCGCCGCGCGCGCCACGTCGGATTCGAATTCGGTGCGGCCTTCGCCGTGGGAAACGACGATCGGTGCCAGGGTGCCCGCCATCCCAGCAAAAAAGATCGACGGCCCGGATTCGATGCGCACGCGCGACAGGCGCGCCTCGAACTGGTCGCTGCGATTGCGCACGAAACGCGGCCAGATCCCGGCGCCGGGGATGATCTCCTTCAGGGCCGACAACATCTGGCAGCCGTTGCAGACGCCCAGGGTGAACGTGTCAGGCCGCGCAAAAAAACGTGCGAAACCTTCCCGAGCCTGCGCATGAAACAGAATCGATTTGGCCCAGCCTTCGCCGGCGCCGAGCACGTCGCCGTAGGAGAACCCGCCACACGCGGCCAGGCCCCGGAAGTCGCGCAGGTCGACACGCGCGGCAAGGACGTCGCTCATGTGGACGTCGACCGCCTCGAAACCCGCGCGGTCGAACGCCGCCGCCATTTCGATGTGCCCGTTCACGCCTTGCTCGCGAAGAATGGCGATCCGCGGGCGCGCCCCGACTCCGATGAACGATTCCGCGATATCCTCATCTGGATCGAACGTCAGATGCACGGAGAGCCCCGGGTCCCGCGCGTCGGTTCTTGCCGACTGTTCCTCGTCCGCGCAGGTGGGATCGTCCCGCAGCCGCTGCATGGCGTGCGTGGTCTCCGACCAGATGCCGTGCAACGCCGCGCGGGACTCGTCGAGCACGTTCGTGCTCCCGCGTCGAAACACGACGCGATCCCCGGCCGACGGCGTCCCCAGGCGGTGAACGCAGCCTCCGAGCCCATTGTGGGCGAAATGCGCGACGACGCGGTTGACGTCGGCGGTACGCACTTGGATCACCGCGCCGAGCTCCTCGGCGAAAAGCGCGGCATTGGTGGCTCCGTTGTCCTTTGGCGCCTCGGGCGCGATCAACGGTGTGATGTCCACGTCCAGACCCACCGCGCCGGCGAAGGCCATTTCCAGCAGCGTCGCGAACAATCCGCCGTCGGAACGATCGTGGTACGCGAGGAGCACGCCCGCGTCGGCGGCCTCGCGCACGGCTGTGAAGAAGCCAATCAGCAGGGCCGGATCATCGAGATCCGGCGGCACGGCGCCCAGGTGTTCGTGAACCTGCGCCAGGCAGGACCCGCCCAAGCGATTCTGTCCGCGACCAAGGTCGATGAGCAACAGCTCCGTCTCGCCCGCGTCCATCCGCAGCCGCGGCACCAGGGCGTCACGCACATCCGTCACGGGGGCGAAGGCGGTGACGACCAGCGACAGGGGGGCGGTCACGCTGCGCGTCTCGCCGTTTTGTTGCCACGCGGTGCGCATCGACATCGAATCCTTGCCGACCGGAATTGCGATACCGAGGGCAGGACACAGCTCGATGCCGACCGCCCGGACCGCGTCGTACAGGCGCGCGTCTTCCCCCGGATGACCCGCGGGCGCCATCCAGTTCGCCGACAACTTGATATCGGACATTTTCGCGATCGGCGCCGAGACGATGTTCGTAATGGCCTCGGCGACCGCAAGCCGGGCCGAGGCTGCCGCATCCAACAGAGCGACAGGCGGCCGTTCGCCCATGGAGATCGCCTCGCCCACGCAAGTGTCGAAGCCCGCGCAGGTGAGGCCCGCGTCGGCCACCGGCACCTGCCAGGGCCCCACCATCTGATCCCGCGCGACCAGTCCGCCGACCGTGCGATCGCCGATGGTGATCAGGAACGATTTGTCCGCGACGGTCGGCAGACGCAACAGGCGGAAAGCCGCGTCGCGCGGATCGACGCCCGCCGCGTCGAACGCCGTGGTTCGTATCGTCTCGCGCCTGGCATCGCGAAGCATCCGCGGCGGCTTGCCCAACAACACGCCGAGCGGCATGTCGATGGGGCGGTTTTTGAACCGGGCGTCCTCGACCACCAGGCGCCCATCGTCGGTGGCCTGCCCCAGGACGGCGTACGGACAACGCTCGCGCGCGCAAAGCGTCGCGAAGGTCGCCAGGGCATCGGGCGCGATCGCCAGGACGTACCGCTCTTGCGCTTCATTGCACCAGATCTCGAGCGGCGACAGCCCAGGCTCGTCGCTCGGGATCTTGCGCAACTCGAACCGCGCGCCTCGTCCGCTGTCGTTCACCAGCTCCGGCAGGGCATTGGACAGTCCGCCGGCGCCGACGTCGTGAATCGATATGATGGGGCTGTCCTTGCCGAGAGCCCAGCAGCGATCGATGACTTCCTGACACCGGCGCTGCATCTCGGCGTTGTCGCGCTGGACCGACGCAAAATCCAGGTCCTCGGCGGAATCGCCCGATGCGACCGATGACGCCGCGCCACCGCCAAGACCGATCAGCAGGGCCGGCCCCCCGAGCACAACGATGGGCGCGCCGGCCGGGATCTCCCCCTTGTGGACATCCTCGGCCCGGATGTTCCCGAGCCCCCCCGCCAGCATGATGGGTTTGTGGTACCCACGGATTTCGTTGGCCCGGTCGCCATTGTGAGTGCCCGTCCGTGCATCAGGGCGGGGGGCGGCCGGAACCTCCATTTCGAACGTCCGGAAGATGCCGCAAATGTTCGGACGTCCAAACTCGTTGTTGAAGGCCGCGCCGCCAAGTGGGCCGTCCAGCATGATGTCCAGCGCCGAAGCGATGCGGGCCGGTTTGCCGTGATCGATTTCCCACGGCCGGATCGCGCCCGGCAGACGGAGGTTCGAAACCACGAATCCGGTCAGCCCCGCCTTCGGACGCGCGCCGCGGCCGGTCGCCCCCTCGTCGCGAATCTCGCCCCCCGACCCGGTCGCCGCGCCCGGGAACGGCGAGATGGCCGTGGGGTGATTGTGCGTCTCGACCTTCATAAGGATGTGCACGGGTTCGACGTGGTTCGCATAGATGCCGGTTCGCGGGTCGCAGAAAAACCGTCCCGCGCGCGTGCCTTCAATCACGGCCGCGTTGTCCCGGTACGCCGACAGCACCCCGGCGGGCGATGCCTCCGTGGTGCGGCGGATCATCGCGAACAGGGACATCGACTGCGCTTGCCCATCGATGATGAAGTCCGCGTTGAAGATCTTGTGCCGACAGTGTTCGCTGTTGGCCTGAGCGAACATCATCAATTCGATGTCGGTCGGATCGCGGTCGAGCGCGCGGTAGGCGTCGACCAGATAGTCGATTTCATCGGGCGCCAGCGCCAACCCCATCGCGGCGTTGGCCTCTTTCAGCGCGGCCCTGCCG
>JADGRC010000055.1 GCA_017881245.1 Pseudomonadota bacterium | reverse complement strand
CCTCGCGCCTGGCCGTCGCGTACGTGCGCGGTCTTCAGGGCGACGACGCCCGAATGTTGCGGGTGGCGGCGGTGGCGAAGCACTTCGCGGCGCACAGCGGCCCGGAATCCCTTCGTCATCGATTCGACGCTCGCGTTGACGTCCGCGACCTCGCGGACACGTACCTGCCACAGTTCGAGGCGCTGGTGCGCGAGGCTCGCGTGGCCGGCATCATGGCCGCCTACAACGCCATCAACGGCAAGCCCTGTGTCGCGAACCCGGCGCTCCTCGGGGGGATGCTTCGCCAGCAATGGGGCTTCGATGGTTTCGTCGTGGGTGATTGTGGGGCCGTGCAGGACTTGGCTTTCGAGCATCACGCGGCCCCGGACGAGACGCATGCCGCGGCGGCCGCGTTGCGGGCAGGCACGGACCTCGACTGTGGGTCGAGCTACCGGCACCTGACCGACGCTGTTGCCACGGGCCTGGTGACGGAACGCGAAATTGATCGTGCGTTGGCGCGTCTGTTCACCGTCCGGTTTCGACTGGGGTTGCTCGATCCCGCGCGCGTTTCGTCGGGCGGCGCACCGCGATCGCTGGCTGTCATGTCGGAACTGGATGCCATCGGTTCGCCGTCTCATGTGGCCTTGGCGCGCGAGGCCGCGCGGAAGTCCTTGGTTCTGCTTCGGAACGACGGGACGTTGCCGATTGCCGCCGGGGTTCGTCGTATCGCGGTGGTGGGCCCCCTCGCCGACGATGTCGATGTATTGTTGGGAAATTATCACGGCGATCCCGGGGCGCCGGTGACCGTGCTGGCCGGGATCCGCGCGGCGGCCACGGTGCGGGGAATCGCGGTCGAGCATGTCGCCGGCGTGGGGTTGGCCGGGCGCTCCGCGGCCGGGTTGGTTCAGGCGGTGGCCGCCGCGCGTGCCGCGGACCTGATCATTGCCGTATTGGGCCTGTCGCCTTTGCTCGAAGGCGAGCAGGGCGATCCCGATGGCGCGAACCCCGCGGGCGATCGCCAGGACCTGGGGTTGCCAGGTGCTCAGCCGGCATTGTTGGAGGCGTTGCTGCGAACGGGAAAGCCGACGGTAGTTGTTCTGACCGGCGGGGGCGTCGTCACCTTGCCCGATCACGGGCGGCCGTCGAACGCTTTGTTGATGGCCTGGTACCCGGGAGAGCAGGGCGGAAAAGCAGTCGCGGACGTCCTGTTCGGCGACGTGTCACCATCTGGACGCCTACCGATCACGTTCTATCGCTCCGTGATGGATCTCCCGCCTTTCGCGGACTACGGAATGGCGGGGCGGACGTATCGATACTTCAAAGGAAAGCCGCTCTTTCCCTTCGGATTCGGGCTCGGGTATGCGGACGTGGCTACGCGCGAGGTCACGGTCGGCGCGGGCCCGGCAGCCGCCGGAGCCGCGTCCGGGGACGCGGTCGTTGTTCACGCGATCATCGAGAATCGTGGCACGCGCGCCGTCGAGGAGGTCCTGCAGGTTTATGCGACGTCGCGTGAACGGCTGGCGGGCGATCCCTTGCGGTCGTTGGTCGCCTTTCGTCGGGTGGCTGTGGCGGTGGGCCAGACACAGTCCGTCACGTTTTTCTTGTCGCGGCGGACGTTCGCGCGCGTCGGAAAGGACGGCGTTCGTCGACCCTTGGGGGGGAATTGGGACCTCACGACTGGCGGAATCACCGCCACCCTGGAACTGCCTCCGTGACCAGACCGCTTTTCCGTCTATTCGGCGAGCTCGCGGCAGTAGGTTTGCTCGCGCGTGATGCGATCTTGCGGTGGCCGATCACCGGTCGGCAGCTTCGCGTAAGCGTCGGCCAGCGTGCAGTGCACCGCCGGATCGAAGGGATTCGTCGCCAGCGACGCGCGCACCGCGACGATGGCGCCTGGCGCGTCGCCCTTGGCCAGCAGTGCCTGGCCGGCGATGAGGTTCGGCCACGGCAGCTCGGGATAGATGGCCTGTACTCCCGCGAGCGCCTTCAACGCCCGGTCGGGCTCGCCGAGCGCCAGATACGTGCGCCCGAGCTTCACTGGAAACACCCACTCGGCCGCGGCCGAGTCGGGGCCGCGGGTGACACGGCCCGCGCGCCCCCGTCCCGATGACGAAAGCGCGGCGGCGCGCGCGCCCTTTTCGTATTCCAGGACGGCGGCGCGTGGCCTATTGCGCTTCAGCATCATGTTGCCGAGCCGCAGAAACCGCAGTGGCCCCACGGCCTTCATCGCCGTCGCCGTCAACGCCTCGTCCTCGTTGGGCTTGCGCCGTGAAGCAATCGCACCCGCCTTGCGGATGTGAGCCGTCGGGATGTCAAACCCTGGATACAACTTCAACTGCAGGCCGGTCATGTATCCCTTCCAGCCGCGTTCGAAATCGGTCCAGTTGCCTTGCGCCGCAGTCGCGACAGCCCTGCGGGCGTCCATGCCGTCACGGACCGCCGTAATCGCTGTGCGCAGCGCCGCCATTCCACCGTGGGCGTGTAGATATCCGATGGCGGTCGCCACCTCGGCGAATGCCAGCGAAGCGTCCTCGGCCGAGGGCAATTTGGCCATGGAAGGGTGCATGGCGTCGAAGCTGATCAACTTGCCGCCGCGCAAAGCCTTGGCCAGCAGATGTTCCATCGATGGGGCCAGATGCGCGCCGGCCGGTTCACGCCAGCGCGTTTCCAAAAACTTGGCGAGGCCTTCCTGCAGCCAAACCGGCGCCCGATCACGCGTCAGGGTCGACACCGCGTAGTGGACAAGCTCGTGGTTGATGCTGTCCAGCCACGGATAGCCGTACGACAGCGCGCGCGGCGTGGTCACCATCAAACGTGCCCACTTGCACAACGCGATGGTGCCCGTGCGCGCAACCTCGGCCACCGATAGGGAGGACACCACGGCCAGATCCGAGGGGCTGCGATAAAATTCGATGCGCACCGGCATGTCCGCCGCGAAGCCCAAATCCGCCGACAGGGCGTCATAGGCCGCTTCAAGGGCTTCAAGAGCGTACGGGACCAACACGGCATCCTCGACCGGGTAACGAACCAGAAAATGGGTGGAGTGCGCCTCCTGGTGATCCTTGACGGCATCGCCGGCTGCCTTCGCCAGGACGCTCAATTCCTTGACCGATGGGTCCTCGGGCGCGGCCCTGGATGCGGCTCCGAGCGCGCTTGTCGCCCCCACGTAGTCGCCCTCGAGAAACCGCGCGTATCCTTCAAGGTACGAAACCTCCGCTGATCCCGGCGTGCTCTTGGCCAGAATCGCCAATTGCGCGCGTCCTTCGGCGAAGTGCCATTCGTCGAATCCGCGCTCGGCCGCCTTGCCCAGTTCCGTGGAGCGGATGGTGACCGCATTCGCATTCGGCAGAGTCTGCGGCGCGGGCGACATCAGTAGCGGCGCCGACGATGCCGCCGACGTCTGAGTCGCCGGCGAAGTCGGACTTTCCACCGGCGCTCCGGGCGTCTTCGTCGGAGTTGCCATGGCGGCCCCAGGCGCCGCTATGGCAACGGCCGCCATCACGCTCAGGGCTTGCCGGAAAAGATTCATCGAACCAGCTCCTCATAGTATCGGCGCACGTCGTCGCGAAAACGCTCGGGTGCCTTTTCCTTCATCGCGTCCAGCAATTCTTGTCGCCACGCACGCGGTGCGCTCGACTCGTCGGAGCCGGGGATGCGCACGGGATCGCGCTGGTTTCGCGCGCCTCCCATCGATCGGTCCTGCATCGCGTCCCGCAATTTGGCAAGTCGCTCCGCGGCGCTCCTCTCGGCGCTGCCCGCCTGCTTGGCCTCGCTCTTGCGCAAGTGCTCGGCGGCTTGGCGCATCTGCTCTGCGGCGCCGCGCAGGTCCTCCCGCGCGTGCTCCAGCCCCGGTATCTTGCCCAGGCGTTCGGCGGCCTCCCGCTCCGTGTCCTCGGTCCGATCGCCGATTGCGCTCTGGCGTTCGGCTTGGGCGCGCCCCCGTGCTCGCTCCTCGGGAGACAACGTGCTGTCCGGTTTTGGCAACAGCTGGCGTACATCCTCGGCGATCTCTTGTGCCAAGGTCTGCGCTTCGCCCAAATCCTTATCCTTGCTCAGGTCTGTTGGCGATCGCGCGCTCTGCGGGCGGCGCGGATCCACCTCTTCCAGGTGTTCCGTCGCGCGATCAAGACTGGCCGCCGCCCGCTCGGCTTCATCCTTGGCCTCGGCGAGGTCTCGCTCGGAAAATAGCCTTTTCAGCCGACCGGTGCTCTCTTTGGCGCGCTCGACCTCCTCGGCGAGCGCGCTCTCTGGATCGCCGGTCTTGATCTGACCCAGCCTCTGTCTGAGGTGGTCCACTTTTTCGTTTTCCTTGTGGAGCCAATCCGCCAGTTGACCGCGCAGGCGTTTTTCGGTTTCCGCCTCTTGCTTCTCGGACAGGGCCTGCGTCTCTCCGGCTAATGAGCGCTCATCGCCTTCCAGATCGCCGATCTTCTTCATCAGATCGGAGACGACGCGGTTTTCCTGGGGGAACCTGTCGGCGCCGAAATCCTCCGCGTTACTGTCCAGCATCTGCCGCAGGCCACGCAGATCCTTGCCCAGCTGGTCCAACGCGCGCGACATCGCCGACGGATCACCCTCGGCCAGCAGGTCGTCGAGTTTCTTGGCGCCCTCGGCCAGGTCCTTCATATCGGGGAGATTGCGCCATTCATCGGGGACTTCATTGCGGCTCTTCAAGGCGGCGATCTTCCGCGCCAGATCTCCGATGCGGGCGCGCAGCTCGCGAACCTCCCGCTCAAGTTGACGGCGCAGAGCTTCGTCTCTCGTCGCCGCGTACCGGCCAAGCAAATCCTCGAGCCGGCGATGAGCATCCGTTAGCTCGCGTCCAATTGACGCCAGGTCCTCCAGGCGCTGACGTCCGATCAGATCGTCCAGCAACAGGACGTCCTTTTCCAGCTCCGCGACGTGCCCGTCGTGCTCGGCCTGTCCCTTCGCCCCCGAAAGCGCGGCGCCGCTCCTTCGTCGTAGCGCGGGTACGCCAGCCGCGCCCAGGATAATCCTTTCGCCGCGCAGAAACCTGCCCAGGCGGTCCGCCATCCCCGCCAGCGCCGCGCGCAGACTCTTGCCGAGGGAGGCCTCGCGCCGATCGTCGTCCACCAGGCGTCCGAGCAACGCGACGTGGGCCTCCTCGGCAGCGAGGATCGCCGCGTCGCTCGGTTGTGGCCCGCTGTCGGCGGGCATGGCGGCTGCATCCCCAGCCCCGGCTTGGCCGAGCAGTTCCAAGCGATCGGCCAGATCCCCGGTCAGGCCCTCCAGAACCTCGCGCTGCCGGTCCAGCCGCGTGTCGACACTTTCCTGCGGCCGGGCGATGCTCAGGTAAAGCGTCCTTGATGTTCCGATCTTGGCGCCCGAAATGTCGTCACGGTCGCGCGCCTCGATGTGATACGCGATGCGCGCGCCGGGCGACAGCCCCAAGCGACCCGGGTCCCACAGCGTGCGGCCCTGGGCGAGCCGCGCACCCCGAGCATCCTTCAGGAGCAGGCGCTGTTCAGCGGCATCGTCGATGCGAAACACGAGCTCGACCGCGCCCAGGCCGTAGTCGTCGTCCGCGTCGAAGCCGATCTCGATGGGTCGCGGGGTGGGAAGCTCCAGGCGGTCGGCGGGGCCATGAATCTCGACGCGCGGTGGCCGGTCGGGCTCGGCCTCCAGTCGGTGGCCCCGTTGCTCGCGTACGGCGCGCCCTATCAGAGGTTGCAGCCAGAATCGATAGACTCCATTTTCACTCAACGTGAGATGGGCGGTGACGGTGCCCCGGGCTACGCGGGCCGGGATCTCGCCGACCTCGCCGGCTTCGCCCAACAGGAGCACAGCCTGGCGTGACGTTCGCAGTGGCACAGTCTCGATCTTCACGCGCGTGCCCTTGACCGCCACGATGTCGCCGGTCGAGCCCTCGATGGTGCGACGACCAAGGCCAGTGTACGGGGGATAGTCGTAAGTGATGCGCACGTCACCCACGATTGGTGTCGTGGACACCGCGGCTCCCTCGAAACGGCTCGGCCGGTGAAACAACGTCGTCAGGCCTCGTCCAATCGCGTCTGGCGCCAGCCGAGCACCGGCCGCCAGGATGATTGCACTGCCGAGCAGCACCCACGCGCCGCGCTTCGCCGGTCCCATGGGAATGAGGCGGGCGGGATCGAACGCTTTTAGCGCTTCGGCGACGTGTCCCTGGAATGCGAGCACGAGCACGGGTGAAATGTCCCGCTCCTCATTCGACCCAACGGCCGGCGCCATCGGACTCGCCGGGACCGCGGCGGGGAACGACGTCGCACGGCCCTGATCGCCAAGCTCGACCGCCGACACGATATCCCCACCGAGCGGGCCCAACGGCGCGCGTAGGCGCGCGATCAGGCGCCGTGCGGCCGGATCGGCGTGCAGTAGCCGAAAGGGGCGCCACACACCGACGAACCCCGCCACTCCCAGGCAAGCCGTGCCGAGCAGCAGCGTCAGGGGCCGCCAGAACGCCGCTGGTCCCACGGTGGCGGCCGTCGCGGACAAGAACAACAAGGCGAAAAACAGCGCCGCGCCGCCGAAGCACCCCCAGCGCAAGGCGTCGCGCACCAGGAAACGCCGACGGACGGCGTCAAGGAAACCGCGAATCCGTTCGAGTTCACTCATTGGCTCTCGTGTGTTCGGTCCGGTCTTGGTTCGTCACCGTGTCGCCCATGTGTGTTCTAGTCCGTGGGGACGTGGAGCTTCCCCGTTGTCCTGGATGTTAGCAGGGCAGGGCGTCCGTGACCTGGCGCGCAGTGAGACGGTCCCGGCCTTGCACAAGTGGCGGTACGAGGACAATCACCATGACAAGAGCCAACACACTCGGGACCGCGGGAATAGCCAAGGAATCGGCTGGCGCAGAAGCGCCTCACCTGACAGGGGCGGATTTGTCCGAGCCGGATTTGCTGGGACACCTGCGGGCTCAAGACCGACAGGCACTGGAGACGATCCTCCAGGCGACGCGCCCGCGTCTGGCGGCGGTCGCTTTGAAGATCGTGCGGAGTCCCGACGATGCCGAGGATGTCGTCCAAGATGCGATGCTAAAAGCCTGGCGCTACGTCGGCCGATTCGAGGGGCGGGCGGCGTTGACCACGTGGTTGCACCGAATCGTCGTCAATACTGCGCTTGATCATTTGCGGTCGCGACGACAGGGCATCGTGGCGACCACCAGCGTTGACGGCGCGGACGATGATGACCGCCGGCGTCCAGAGGCTACTTGCGACGAGACGCCCGAGGATGCGCTGGCGCGCGCCCAGGTGGGTGCTGGCGTGCGGGGCGGAATCGCACGGTTGTCCGGTGTGCAGCGTGAAGTCCTGGTCCTGCGAGAGCTCGACGGTGAGTCGTACCAGTCGATCGCGGATATCGCCCGTTGTCCTGTCGGCACGGTCATGTCGCGTTTGCACCACGCTCGTCAACGCTTGGCCGAAGGACTGGCGTCCGACGGCTTCGGACCGGCGCGGCAGGCGGCGTAACGCTCGTAAGGGCGCAGAGGCCGGTCGGCCGCGCGGGGGGGCCAAACGCCTGGTAAATTGTTTGGGTGATTGACCACCACCGGCTCGACCGACGGCGGGTTCGCGTGGGCGTCCGGGCGTGGTTGCTGGAGCGAAAGGCACGGTTGGCCGTGCTGGTTGGACTGCTGATCGCCGGGGTGGCCTACCCCTTCATCGGTGGGACGATCGCCGCGCGAATGGCCGTGGCCCGGATCCAGGAGCGGTTGGGCACGCCGGTTCGGATCGACCGCGCCCGCGCCGGTCTTCTGGGCCTAACGTTTCGCGATGTTGATATTGGGGACGGAGGCACCCCAGCCACCGCGGGTCCACTCGGCCACCTGGGACGTGTGCGGGTCCCATTCGCGGCGTTGCTTTTTCGGCGCGGCGTGATCGACATCGACGGCGTTACCGTAAACGTGCGACGCGGCGGACCGACGGACAACGTTACGAACGTGCTGGCCGCACTCCGTAGGCACAAGAGCGCGGCGGTTCAACCCCAAGGGGAATCGGAGTCGGGACGGCTGCCCGGCGTGGCCATCCGGGACGCGCGAGTCACGCTGCAGGATGCCGCCACCGGATTGACCGTCGAGATCGAGCGTCTGGGCCTCCTGTTCCTACCCGGCGATCGGTTGGATGCGCGGGTCGAGAAGATCGACGGCGTGTTGGCGTTCGGCACCTCGGGTCGTGGGCCCCGATTCGGAGCGCAAGCCATCACCGTGGTCGGACCCCTCCAGGGCACGCGCCCGCGCGGGTACCCCACTTTGACCGTGACCGGTGGTTTTGCGACTCCCTTGCCTAATCTTTCGCTCACGGGAATTCACGGCCAGATTCACCCTGCGTCGACCCCCGCGAGCTCAGATCCCGCGCAGGCCAAGCAACTGGTCGTCGATCTGGATGGCAGTTACGGCGGCGCTCGCGAGACCCTGTGGACGGCGCGCGGCGGGTTGGATCCGGGAGCGCACGAAGGCCAGGTGTCGCTGCGCGCGGAACGCTTCTCGTTGGGGGAAATCGCCGACGTGTTGCCAAAGACAATTCTGTCTCCCAAGCACACCAACGTTGACGCGGCTTTCGACGTGAGCTGGGCCGAGGGCGCGGTCCGTTTCGGCGGCGACATGCAGGTCTCCGGGCTCAGCTTCGAGCATGCCGGCTTGGCCTCGGAACCCGTCCGAGGGGTCGATCTGACCTTGATCCTGCGCGGCACGGCCTTTCCGGCGTCCCGTCGCGTGGCGATCGATCGCTTGGAGGCACGCATCGCCGACCTGCAAGGCAAGCTCAGTGGTTTCGTCGAGTTGGCACCCGGCAACTTCACTTTCGCCGACGGAAACAAGCTCGGCTTCCTGCCGCGCATGGAGTTGACGTTGCAGGTGCCGCCCCTTCCCTGCGCGAAGGCGTTGGCGAGCCTGCCGCCCGCACTGGTGCCGAGGCTGCAGGGTTTTGGTCTCCAGGGACTGTTTGGGGCCGAAATCACCGCGCGCGTGGACTATGCGGACTTGGAGGCGCTCGAACTGAAGGGCAAGGTGGCCATCGATGGGTGCAAGGTTCTGAGCACGCCGCCGGCGGTGAAGGCCCTGGTCGCGGGCGAATCCATCACCCAGTCCGTCGAGGTTCCCCTGCCCCCGCCGGCGCGCGGCACGAACGCTCCCGCGCCGGGTGATACCGAGGAGATGCAGTTCATCGTGGGGCCCGAAAACCCTGACTTCGTGCCGTATGAACAGATCTCGCCGAACCTGATCGCGGCGATTATGACGACCGAGGACAACGGATTTTTCAAACACCGCGGGTGGGTCACGTCCGAGTTTCGGACGGCGCTGAAAAGAAACCTGCAGCGTGGTGGTTTTCGCGGTGGCGCGTCGTCCATCACGATGCAGATGGTGAAGAACGTGCTCCTCAGTCAGGAGAAGACCCTGTCGCGGAAGCTGCAGGAACTCTTTTTGGTCTGGTATCTCGAACACGAGATTCCCAAGGAACGAATCCTGGAACTCTATTTCAACGCCATCGAATTTGGACCGAGAATCTACGGAATTGGTTCAGCGGCGCGACACTACTTTGGGAAGAATGCGTCCGACCTGACACCCCTGGAGGGTGCATTCTTCTCGTCGATCTTGCCGAGTCCGAAGCGCCGCTACATCCAATACTGTCACGGAACCCCCACGCCACAGTGGGATCGCTACGTGCGACGGATCCTGGCCAAGATGCACGAGCGCGGGCGCATCGATGACGAGACTTACGCGGCCGCGGGGGCCCAGAAGTTGGTCTTCGACAGACGCGAGGCGGGCTTCAACGAAAGACAGTGTTTGGACTGGGTCAAGAGGATCACCGCTCGGCCGGAGCCGGAAACCCCACCGGATATCGACGCACCGATCGACGCCGATACGGACGGCGCCGACGGAGCGGATGGAGGACCGATTCCGGTCGGCAGACTCCGGAAGCTGTTCGCCAAGGACGCGAGAAGATCCGCCGGTGCAAGGGGCGGCAGGATCACCACCCCCCATCCGTGAGCGCACGAATCCCCCGATGACCGATGCGCTAATTTGAATCGCAACGGGGAGCGCCGCCCCCGCCCGTGAGCGCGCGAATCCCCGGATCTCCATGGCCCGCTTTGGATGGCGGCCTTGGGTGGCGCGCCGATTGGGGATCGCCACGGCCCAAATCCATGTAAACCTCCCGCATGGCGTTTGACTTGGCCTCGGTGGATCCGGCGATCGTCTGTCAGGCGCTGGAACCTTTCTTGGCGCGTGAGCGGCGTGAGCGGATCGAGGCCACCGTGACCGCGCGCCTGCGCGGCCTAACCCTGCTCGTCGAGAACCTACACGATCCACAGAATGGCGCAGCGTTGTTGCGCAGTGCCGAGGCGTTCGGGATCCAGACCGTGCACGTGGTCGAATCGGCGGAGAAATTCCGGTTCTCGTCCGACGTGACTCAAGGCTGCGAAAAATGGCTAGATCTGGAGCGCCATCCGACCTTCGCCGCTG
>JADGRC010000428.1 GCA_017881245.1 Pseudomonadota bacterium | reverse complement strand
GCACGTCTTGGGCCGGCGCGGCTGAAACCAGCGCGGACATCAGGGCAAGGGACGCAAGCAAACGCGGTATCATCACGGTCATGGCGCGAATCCCCGTGGCGCAGTTGCCCGAGATATAAAGCGCACGTCGCCGGATTTGAAGGGTATGCGAGATCCGCGCCAGCCGGCATGACCCCGAAAAGTTGCAGACTTTTCGGACGAGATCATGCTCAAAGGCGCTACGCGGCGGCGGCCTCTTCGACCTTCTTTTCCCCGACCGGGCCGGAATCCAGGCCCTTGGCGTTGACGTCGCGGTCGACGAATTCGATCACCCCGAGCGGCGCATTGTCGCCGTAACGGAAGCCCGCCTTCATCACGCGGGTATAGCCGCCATGGCGTTCCTTGTAGCGGGGGCCGAGCACGTCGAACAGCTTCTTGACCATGGCGACGTCGCGGATTTCCGCGATCGCCTGGCGGCGCGCATGCAGGCCGCCGCGCTTGCCCAGCGTGACGAGCTTCTCGACGATGGGGCGCAGGTCCTTCGCCTTGGGGAGCGTCGTCGTGATCTGCTCGTGCTTAATCAGCGCCGCGCACATGTTCGCGAACATCGCCCGGCGATGCTCGGCCGTGCGGTTGAACTTGCGGTGGGCATTACCGTGACGCATCGCATTCCCCTGTATTCTGCACGCTGGCGCGTGATCCGCTCGGATTGAAGCGGATCGCGCTCAGTAATGATCCTCGAACCGCTTGGCGAGCTCGTCGATGTTCTCGGGCGGCCAGCCCGGCACTTCCATGCCGAGATGGAGGCCCATCTGCGCCAGCACTTCCTTGATCTCGTTGAGCGACTTGCGGCCGAAGTTCGGGGTCCGCAACATCTCGCCCTCGGTCTTCTGCACGAGGTCGCCGATATAGACGATGTTGTCGTTCTTGAGACAGTTGGCCGAGCGCACCGAAAGCTCGAGCTCGTCGACCTTCTTGAGGAACGCCGGATTGAAGGCGAGATCGGGGATCGCCTCGGTGACGCCGACCTCTTTGCGCGGCTCCTCGAAATTGACGAAGACGTTGAGCTGGTCCTGGAGGATGCGCGCGGCATAGGCGAGCGCGTCGTCCGGGGTGACCGAGCCGTTGGTCTCGATCTGCATGGTCAGCTTGTCGTAGTCGAGGATCTGGCCTTCGCGGGTGTTCTCGACCCGGTAGGACACCTTGCGCACCGGCGAATACAGGCTGTCGACCGGGATCAGCCCGATGGGCGCGTCTTCCGGACGGTTGCGGTCGGCCGGCACATAGCCCTTGCCGGTGTTGACGGTGAACTCCATGCGGATCTCGGCGCCTTCGTCGAGATGGCACAGCACCAGTTCGGGATTGAGGATGACGATGTCGCCCACGGTCTGGATGTCGCCGGCGGTCACCAGCGCCGGACCGGACTTCTTGACCACCATGCGCTTGGGGCCGTCGCCCTGCATCTTGATGGCGATGTCCTTGATGTTGAGGATGATGTCGGTCACGTCCTCGCGCACGCCGGTGATCGAGGAGAACTCGTGCAGCACGCCGTCGATGTGCACGGATTGCACGCTCGCGCCCTGCAGCGAGGACAGCAGGATGCGTCGCAGCGCGTTGCCGAGCGTGAGGCCGAAACCGCGCTCCAGCGGCTCCGCCACCACGGTGGCGGCGCGCTTGGGATCGCTGCCGGGCATCACCTGGAGCTTGCTCGGTCGAATCAGTTCCTGCCAATTCTTCTGGATCGTCACTTCGTCACCCATCGCGTTGAGCAGCACGCGCCCGCTTGGCGCAACCAACGCCGCTTCATGGGAAAAATCGGCGAGGCGCGAAGCGCCTGCCGGACCATGCAATTACACGCGCCGGCGCTTACGCGGCCGGCAGCCATTGTGCGGGATCGGCGTCACGTCGCGAATCGACGTGATGGTGAACCCGGAAGCCTGGAGGGCGCGCAAGGCCGACTCACGACCGGAGCCCGGACCCGCCACTTCCACCTCGAGGGTGCGCATGCCGTGTTCCTGCGCCTTCTTCGAAACATCCTCGGCCGCGACCTGCGCCGCATAAGGCGTCGACTTGCGCGACCCCTTGAAACCCATGGTGCCGGACGACGACCACGCGATCGTATTGCCCTGGGCGTCCGTGATGGTGATCATCGTGTTGTTGAACTATGCGTTCACGTGGGCGACGCCTGAGGCGATGTTCTTGCGTTCCCGTCGCCGGACGCGGGCGGCTTCTTTACCCATTCTCGACCCTTTCGCGGCCCGCCGTTGCGAGCCTCATGTGCAAATTATTTCTTCTTGCCGGCGATCGGCTTGGCCGGTCCCTTGCGGGTCCGCGCATTGGTGTGGGTGCGCTGGCCGCGGACCGGAAGGCCGCGCCGATGCCGCAACCCGCGGTAACATCCGAGATCCATCAAACGCTTGATGTTCATGGCGGTCTCGCGCCGCAGATCGCCCTCGACCTGATAGTCGTGGTCGATCACTTCGCGAATCTGCAGAACCTCCTTATCGGTGAGCTGCGCGACTCGCCGCTCCCCCGGGATCCCCACCTTAGTCACGATTTCCCGGGCCTTGGCGGGCCCGATGCCGTGGATATATTGGAGCCCGATCAGGACCCGCTTGTTGGTCGGAATATTAACACCAGCGATACGGGCCAAGGCCGTCACTCCTCTTGCCGGCTTTCGCGCCGGCCGTTTCGTTCACGTTTCGAATTTCCACTGCAACGTCAACGTGAACACGACGTCAGCGTGTAACCAATCACCCCGCCAGAGCGCCACATAAGCATAAACACGACGCCTCCCCGAAATCAGGGCCCGGCGTCGTTGAAGAAGTCTTTGACTGGGTAGCCGATATTTACGTTCTCCACAGCCTTCCGTCAACCTCTCCGCCCGCGTTTCTTCGCCCCCGGGCGGGTTTTTCCCCGCCCGGCTTTGGTAGCTCGCGCGGGCACTTTAGCGTCGCGCTT
>JADGRC010000427.1 GCA_017881245.1 Pseudomonadota bacterium | reverse complement strand
GGAGGCGGGTCGATTCGCGGCCAACCAAGTCGCGAGGGCGCGAGCACGTTAAAGGCTCCCCATCCGATGACAATCGAGAGCGTCACATAGACGGTGCGCGGCCTTCCCAGCGCCGCGGTGAGGACCTCGATCCTTCGTTGGTGTTTGTCCACGCGTTGTTCAGCTTGCGCGCGGATTGAAGCGACTGATGCGACGTCTTGTTCCACCGAAGCCAGCTTGAGCCGCCTTGCGTAGGTTCGCCAGACCTTTCATCGGTCGTTCGCATCCATGCACCGGTGTCCGTGTGCCGCCACGCGAGCACTTAAGGGGGTCTGCTTTTCCAGACACGAGCTTTCCAAACTCTCCAATGCCGACCGATGCGGCTTTCCGAGAGCTCGTGCAAATACGTCGGTCGCCGCCGCGGCACGCAACGTGCTTGGTTGCGAATCTGAAAGAGAGGATACGATGTTGTGGACTTTGGCGGTGCTTTTTGTGGTGCTCTGGGCATTGGGCCTGATGACCTCGTACACGATGGGGGGATTGATTCACATCCTGATCGTGCTCGCTGTGGTCTCGGTTGTGATCAGCGTAATTCAACGGCGTCGAATCACGTGATTGCTGCGACAGCAACGCGCGTGAAGGCGGGCGGTTCGCACCTGACTGCGGGAGTTTTGGGTGAAACGCCGTCCCCGCGGCCGACAGTCTGTCCATGAAGATCCCCGGGGGCGGGCATATCCCGTTCAGGGTCTTCCTGAAGCGTCTCTATGAATCGTACGGGGATGACGCGGTGTCGGATAATGCGGCGACGCTGGCATACTATTTCCTGTACTCGCTGTTTCCGTTCCTGGTCTTTCTGGCGACGCTGACCGCATATCTTCCGATTGGCAGCTCTGTCGATATCCTGCTGGATCGCATGCGAGCGGTTGTTCCCTCTCAGGCCATGGGCCTGATCGACGAGCACGTCCACGGCCTGATTGGGCGGGCGCGTCCCAGCCTGCTTACCTTTGGTGTGTTGATCACCGTCTACTCCGTCTCATGCGGCGTCGATCTCCTGCGCAAGGCACTGAATCTGGCCTATGACGTCAAGGAGTCCCGCCCATTTTGGCGCACGCAGGTCATGGCGATCGCGATGACGCTGGGCGTGGCCCTGCTGACGATGGTTTCGATCGCCCTGTTGATCGCAGGGGGGAAGGCAGGCTTCTGGGTCGCACGCTTCTTCCGCGTTGGCCCGGAATATGTGTTCGTATGGAGATGGCTGCGTTGGCCCGTCACGGCCGGCGTCATCATGCTTGCTGGGGCGCTCAACTACTACGTGCTTCCAGACGTTCGCCAAAAATTCAAATACATCACGCCCGGCTCGGTCATCGCGACGTTGATGTGGCTCGTGACGACCTGGGCCTTCGGACAGTACGTGGCCCATTTCGGAAACTACAACGTCACCTACGGCGCGATCGGCGGCGTGATCATCCTCATGACGTGGCTATATATGTCCGGATTGATATTCCTGCTGGGTGGCGAGGTGAACGCAATCTTGGAGAACGCCTCGCCGAACGGCAAGAAGTCCGGCGCACGCGCCGAGGGCATCGCGGCGCCTCCTGCCGCCCAACGTCCGAGTGCGATGCCCGCGGGCGTCGTACGTCAAGCCGCCGTCGCCGAACGATCGACGGGCGACAAGAACCAGGGACACCCGCATCCCTAGCGGGCTGTCATTAGCGCTGCGATCAACGGTATTTGATTTACCGTCCCCGAAGGAGTGCTCGGGCGATTGGTCGAGCCGACGGGGCATTGTACCCGTTCGTCGAACTACCGATCAGTGTCAGGTGCAACAACGGCTGGGACCAAACCGCCTGCCGTCGGTGACCACACGAAACCGCGCAAGGACCGTCCCCCAGAGGCGTGATGCTCAGGAACGATTGCCCGATCGGCTCCAATGGGCGTTCGGTCGGACGCGGCCAGGAACGGCCTGGCTTGCACCGCCTCGGGCTGCCTGAGGGCTTCCTCACGCAAAGGGGGATCGAGTAGGTCCGACCGGGTATTAGGCGTGGGCCGCGGTATTGTTAGCGGTGCCGGTTGCGTTGACGGTTGTGCGACGGCGGGGAAATCCGCTGAGCTGATCGCTCTTTTGTGCGGGGCGAGGACGCCGGAAACCCATGAACTGATCACCATGCCGGGGCTCTTTGATTGGAACACCATCGTCCACGCGGCACTGGATATCAGGAGACACGCGCCAATCACCCCCAAAGAGAGAACCACGCGGTGCCTTCTTGGAATCTTGTCAAACGAATCGAACTGCGCGTCGGGATTGACCTCGATGGTGTCGTCGGGGGGCAGCCGCGCGTGCTTCCACTGCGTTCCTTCGTGAAAATTTCCGTCCACGAAGAATTGTTCCGTCGTGGGACCGTTCGCTGCCGTTCTTGAGCGCTCCGTGCGTAGAAGTGTTGGCGTCCGAGGACGCGCTTCAGTCAAGGACATATTCGGCTCCTTCCCATATTGGTCCACCTACGGGACGGTTCCGTCGGCTAAGTGCCCCCTCGGCGCTTTCGAGATCGTCGACAATAGATGGCCTCTGGTGGTGACACGTTCCGCGGCGACAGACATCAGCCCCCCGAGGGCATGCCAGCCGCGTTGGGCACCCGCTTGGACGAACGGTGCCTTCCGCAGTCCAAGGTAGGCCCCGCCGGCGAGCGCAAGGAACAGAAAGGCATTCAGGTGGCGCAGTCGACTCGGACTCCGGCGTCTGAGTTTTGGCGTGGGCTGGCGCGTGGTCGCCAACGAACCCCCGTCACGTCCATTGTCCGCAGACAAGAAGGGCGGCGGCGAAAGGCGAGGTAGAGGCGGCAGCGACCGCGCAGGCGCGCGGGGCAGGGGTCCTTGCGCGACGTGTGGCAAGGACTGCGCGGCTGCCGTCGAAAGAAGGCCATCCTTGATCATGGCTTGATCGAGCGCCCGCCAGAACGCCAGGGTCGACGGATACCGATCGCTCGGGGCCTTCGCCATTCCGCGAAATAGGACTTCCTCGACGGATCGCCAGCCGCCATCCCCTGTGAGGGGATGCGGGTCATCGTTCACGATTCCGTACGGAAGCGCGACGGGAGTCGCATGTCCCCACGGTGTGCGGCCGGTCAGGAGCAAATAGCTGGTGACGGCCAAGGCGAATTGGTCCGAGCGACCGTCGATATCTTCATGACGCCCCTCGGCTTGTTCCGGGGACATGAATTCGGGCGTGCCGACGACCATCGACGCCGCCATTGCGTGATTGAATCGCCGCGTTTTCGAAATACCGAAATCAATCACCTTAATCAGATCACCTTGCCCTTCGCAGGGAACGACCATGATGTTCTCTGGCTTCATGTCGCGGTGAACGATCCCCTTCCTGTGCGCGGCATCCAACGCGCAGGCGACCTGGCGCACGATCTCCGAGACTTGGACCGCGGACAACAGGGGGTGGCTCGCCAGAATATCGGCGAGGTCTCTGCCGGGCAGGTGCTCCATCACCAAATACGGAAGGCCTGAAGGGGTAACGTCGAAATCGACGAGCTGAACGACATTGGGGTGGCGGATGTTTGCCAACACCATCGCCTCCTGACGAAAACGCGCGAGGGCGTCGTCATCACGCTGCAGCTCTGGACTGAGCACTTTGACGACAAAGGATCCCGGGAGCCGCTCATGCGAGGCCAGGTGAACATCCCCCATGCCGCCTCTGACCAGTCGTTTGATCAAGCGATATGAGCCTCCCAGAACCGTGCCAGGCGGAAAGTCACCGTCGTTCTCCGTCGGCGGTGCCTCGGTGAATGCAAAACCTTCCATCTTGTCCATCATCTCCCGATGATCGTCATGAACCTGCCCGCGCTTCGATGAGCCCTAGCGAAACGCACCCGAGAACGTGCTGGCCGGATCTTGCGCGGACCGATCCTGGGGGCTCCCCATCACCCTAGGAACGCCCGCCGTCGAGAATAGCCGCGGCAGCGCTGTTTTGGCGTCAAACCCTCTCGGCTTCGCGACCGCGTCGTCGACCACTACGTCAGGGTCGACGACATCGAAAATCTTCGAGGTACCCACGTTGCGGCCGCGCGCCATTCCCCATGCGCTGATCGCCAAGTGAACGACGCCGAACAAGAACATCGTTACGCCCCATCCGAGCACGACCGCCACGACCCTCATCGCCGACGCCAGGATCAGCAGATATCCGATGATCAGGAGCGGCATGTACACCAGAACCGTCCCAAGCCGAGTAACCGTCGCGCCGTGGTTGCCGTGCAGATCGATGCGGACCGATTGAACGGTGGTCGTGAGGAGGTCAACAATGCGCAAGATGGGCAACCGAGAAGGCAAAAGGGACAACGGCCTTTTTTGAGCGGAACCAGTTGAGTTCGTGAGTGACATGCTGATGGGAGATACAAGGGTCGTGCCAGTTGGGATCAGGCGTTCGCCTAGGGCGGATAGTGAATCGGCAAGCCTTGGTTTCGGCGGGATACGCTGCGGATATACGCCCCGTCTGTGCCGCGAGCCGTCGGTTCATTTTCCGGACCGGCGCAGTCGACGCGACACGACTTCGTAACGCCGTCCGAGCTTCGGATCAGACCCGCGGAGATCGACGTCCCCAATGACGCCACACCGATTCATCCGACTATGGGCGGCCCGGAACCTGCACTGGGCATCAAGACATGAACACGTTCAGTCACTCCCACCCAGAAAACGCCCCAGGCCTCACGAAGCTGTGGAATCGCGGCCACGGGGCAGAACGTCTGGACGCCGAAATCGAGCGCGCCCAAAAGGATGCCACCCATCGATTCTCGATTGTCCTTGTCCAATTCGATGGCTTGGAGAGCGTGACCGACAGGCTGGGACACGCGTCGACGGACTGCGTATGGCGGCGGGTGCTGGGCGTCTTGACTGAGGATCTGGGCCCGAAAGACCTTTGTTGCCGCCTCGGGGGCGACGACTTCATGCTGATTCTGCCGAGCCGGAACGAGTCCGAATGCCGCGTCCTTGCCGAACGCCTCCACCGACGGTGGACGTTCGCCCCCGGCACGCTCGAAGCCAGTCTTGAAATGAGCGTGGGAATCGCTTCGTACCCCGAGGAAGGCTCCACCGTCGGAAGCCTATTTTGCGCCGTTGACGTCGATCTGTCCGTCGACAGGGATCGAAATCAGTCGCGCCGATCGGAAAGACAGCTCCGGTCGGTCTTGCAATAACCTACGGGGTTTCGCCCAGCGTCTCGTCCAACGGAAGTGTCGCATCGCCATCCGCGGGGAATGGCATGATGGGTGAAGGCATTTGGGGGATCGTCGACGTTGATGTTGGGTGGGGGGAGCCTGAGGCGATGGAGATGGAGCGCATAGTCGGTGGCGAGCGGTGAGCCGTGGGCACCGGTACCGTTATGACCATCGGCTCGATCGCCAGTCGCACACGCCCGAGCGTTGCCCCGGTTTCTCCGCGCAATGTTGAAACCGGAGCCGCGGTCATACGCAAGGGTTGCGCAATCTGTCGGTCCGGACGCGCCTGGCCGAGATCCCTCTGTCCGAGATCATCGGAGGAGGGAATGGCTGGCGCGGCGGGAATCGAGGACAGGATGCGAACCTGGGATAAACGGTGCTTCGCGGCCCCGCCCGCTACAAAGGACATCGAGAGACTCGCCACTATCGTCGCGCCCAGCGTCAGACCCCAGCGCCTTCGTCGTGCCCGCTTTTTATTCCCTGGGGTGGAAATCTCGCCGATTACGGAGGCGCTGGTCGCCAGTTGTTGACTTTCGCGCGCTTGGTCGGCGGCGGCGATCCGAAGAGCGTCGGCGAAGGCCGTGACACCCGGAAACCGCTGACGGTTCGCCTTGGCCAGGCCGCGCCTCAGGACCAAATCCACATTTGGACCGATTCCCGTCGGCGCGGGAACGCCCGTTAGCACTTGAGAGAAGACGGCGCCGACGGTGTCACCCTGGAAAGGATTGCGGCCGGTCAGCATTTCGTAAGTGAGCACGGCAAGCGCGAACTGATCGGTCGCGGCATCAACGTCCGCCGCACGACCCTCAATCTGTTCGGGCGACATATATTGCGGCGTTCCACACAGGGTCCCTTCGGGCGCTTGAAGACCCCAACTCGGGCCCTTCACCTTCGAGATACCAAAGTCCAAGATCTTGACCGATTCCGTTTCCCTCCCCTCGACCGGCACCAGGAATACGTTGTCGGGTTTGAGGTCGCGGTGCACGATGCCATGGGCGTGCGCCGCGGCCAGTCCTGCGGCGATCTGCTCGATGATTCCGACGACCGCGTCGAGAGGAAAGGGCCCTTCTCGAGACAGGCGCTGGGCGAGACTCTCGCCATCGAGATACTCCATCACCAGGTACAGGGTGCCATCGGCCGCGGTGTTGTAATCGATCACCTCGACGACGTTGGGATGTTGCAACAGCGACGTGATCCGCGCCTCACGATGAAAGCGCGCAAGCGCTTCCGGATCCTCCGAAACCTGACGCAGCAGGACCTTGATGGCATACCGGCCGGACAGTCGCGCGTGGGTGGCTTCGTAAACCGCGCCCATTCCTCCCTCCCCGATGAGGCGAATCAACCGATACGTGTTGTCGAATATTTGTCCTTCGAAAGACAAGAATGCACATACCCTTCGCTCTTCGGACTATCTGAAAAAACTGGGGAGACTGACCGCAACTATTCATCGTTTCGGCTGCAAACAAGGGGCCAGGTGGCTCGGTGGTGACGGCGGCGAATCATGGCTTTTGGCCCGGGCCGCCTTGATCGTTGAAGCCATCGTTTCAAAGGCATTCAAAGGTGGCAAACGGTTGAAAAACGTTACCAACGCGTACCCCTTGGCCATCCGACGTATCTCGGGGGAATCGTCAACGCTCCGCAAGAGAATTTCGTGTCGTGCTGCGCGTGTTGCGATACTCGGCCTTCTCTCGGAACGGGCGACGATTCTCGATAGCGGCGACGATGCGGGCACCACGTTCGCCATCGACCTACTCTCGGACTCGCGCCCGTTCCAGCAGATCCGCCGCCGTCCCCGATGACAGACGGTGTGGGTGGCTCTTCGGATCACATCGCCGCGTAGGGCCGTCCTTTTCGAACAAGCGCGTCCACTATGGCGAGCAGCTGCTCCAGGTTGGCGGGCTTTCTCATCACGGGCACGCCGCTCGGCGCCCGATGGGGATCCGACGTCGAGATCACCACCGGAATGTCGGCCAAGGCAGGCACCGCCCTCATCGCGCTGTAAAACTCCGTGCCGTTCATGATCGGCATCGTGAGGTCGAGGATGATGCCGCCGGGCCTGTTCAGGGTGGAGAGAAGGTGAAGCGCCTCTTTGCCATTCGCAGCCAGGCGTACGGCGTAGCCTTCGTCCCCCAGGGCGTCGCGCAGAGATTCTCTGATGTCCGCTTCATCATCAACGACAAGAATGGTGTTCAGGGTCACCGCTGCGCCTTCCTCACGCGCAGGTCAAGCCTCATGCTCGACCTCTTCGCTTGATGGTCGGGCGCCGCCACCTGATTCGGTGTGGCGCAGCTTCTCCCAAAGCGTCTTGCGCGAAATCCCGAGCAGCTCCGCCGCACGATTGCGCTTGCCATCGGTCGCCACGAGGGCGCTGCGGAGGTACTCGAGCTCGAAATCGCGCACCGCCGATTGAAGGGGACGCAGCACGGCGGGTTGTGGCGGGACCATCTTTTCGGCGGACGCAGTGCCCCCGAACGACGGCGGCAGATGCGCCAAGTCAATCTGCCGCCCGCCGGACAGCACCATCGCGTGTTCGACCGCGTGAGAAAGCTCGCGCACGTTCCCCGGGAAGGGATGCTGAATCATGGCGGCCCATGCGGCGGCCGAGATTGTAGGTAACGGCGCGCCCGGTGGTGTCAACCGCTGAATGAAATGCCGGAACAACAGCGGCAGATCTCCCTGACGCGCGCGCAACGGCGGCAGTGGTACCTCGATGACGTTGATCCGGTAAAACAGATCTTCGCGGAACTGACCCGTCTTGATTCGTTCGGCCAAATTGCGGTGAGTCGCCGATATGATGCGAACGTCTACCCGCACGGGAGTGTTGGTCCCGAGCGGTTCGACGACGCCCTCTTGAAGGACCCGCAGCAGCTTGGCCTGCGCGCCAAGCGGGAGCTCGGCCACTTCATCGAGCAGGAGCGTCCCGCCATCAGCCGCCTTGAACCGTCCATCGCGCTTCTTCACCGCTCCCGTGAACGCGCCGCGCTCATGTCCGAAAAGCTCCGCCTCGATGAGGTTTTCGGCCAGCGCGCCGCAATTGACCACGATGAACGGCTTTGCGCGCCGTGAACTCCCACTGTGGATGAGCCGGGCAACCACTTCTTTTCCCGTGCCGCTCTCGCCCGTGATCAGGGTGGGGGCATCGCTCGGCGCGACCATCTTGATCATCTCACGCACGCGCCGGATAGCTGGCGACTCACCGACCAGCGCGGGCTCTGCCCCGTGCCCCGACAGCTCGCCGCGCACAGTCTCCAATTCGCGGCGCAAGGCCCTGGTCTCGTCGATGCGGCGAACCTGGAGAAGAAGCTCGTCCACGTCGAAGGGCTTCGTCAGATAGTCGTAGGCTCCCTCCTTCAAGGCCGAGACCGCCTGGGCGACGTCGGAATAGGCGGTCATCAAGATGACCTCCGTCGTTGGCGTAGTACTCCGAATGCGCCGCAGCAGGGTCAGCCCGTCGATGCGCGGAAGACGCACGTCGCAGATCACGACATCGAACACCTGGCGCCCGAGGTGGCTCGCACCCGCTTCACCGTCGGCTGCGGTCTGCACCTGATGGCCGTGTTGCTGAAGCTGCTGCGCCAGCAACCCCCGAATCTCTGGTTCGTCGTCGACCAGAAGGATCTCTAGCAACGCGGGCTCCCTACGATTGGGATGTCACGTTTTCGGAACAGCGTGACGGCTCCGTTACCGAACGGGAACGTATTCGCCTGCTTGCTGAACAGATCCGGCATCGCGTGTGGAATGCCTTCAAGCCCCGTGCCGTTCTTGCGGCACACCTTCTCGGTCGGCCGCTGCTAGGAAACTTCTGTCTCTTCCGGCTCGGGCCCGTCGGCGGCGGCGAGACCGCCGTTGCGCAATTTCTCCCACAGCGTCTTGCGCGAGATGCCGAGCAGCGCGGCCGTCTGGTTGCGTTTTCCGTCAGATGCCTTCAAGGCGCGCTGCAGGTACTCCTGCTCGAACTCGCGAATGGCCGACTGAAGTGGTCGCACGGCGGCCACGTCGTTCGGAAACAGCGCCGTCCCCGAGTTGCTTGGGCCCACCATCCCGGCGGGCAGATGCGCCAGATCGATGTCCTTGCCGCCGGACAGGACCATCGCGTGTTGGACCGCGTGGGACAGTTCGCGCACATTGCCAGGAAACCCATGCTGAAGCAGCGTCGCCCATACGGCGGGCGATACGCTCGGAACCGGAGTGCCCGGCGCCGCGAACCGCTGAATGAAGTGGCCCAACAGAAGGGGGAGATCCCCGGGACGGTCGCGCAGCGGCGGCAACTGAATTTCGATGACGTTCACGCGGTAGAAGAGATCCTCCCGAAACAGCCCCGCCTTGATGCGCTCGGGCAAGTTTCGGTGGGTCGCCGACAAGATGCGCACATCGACGCGGACCGGCGTATTGGTGCCAAGCGGCTCGAAGGTTCCTTCTTGCAGCACCCGCAGCAGCTTGGCCTGGGCGGCCGCGGGCAATTCCGCGATCTCGTCCAGAAAGATGACGCCTCCGTCGGCGGCCTTGAATCGCCCGTCTCGTTTCCGGACCGCGCCCGTGAAGGCGCCTCGTTCGTGGCCGAACAGCTCCGCTTCGATCAGGTTCTCGGCGAGCGCACCGCAGTTGACCACGACGAAAGGCTTGTCTCTCCGCGCGCTGCGCTCATGGATCAGACGCGCGACCACCTCCTTACCCGTGCCGCTCTCGCCCGTGATCAGCACCGGGGCGTCGCTCTGCGACACCATCTGGCACATCTCGATCACGCGGCGAATTGGCGGTGACTCTCCGATCAAAGTGGTCTGGGATTTCCGCCCCGATAGTTCGTTCCGCGCTTTTTCGAGTTCCCGTCGCAATGTGTGGTTGTCGTCAATCCGACGTGTCTGCAGGAGGAGTTCGTCCACGTCGAATGGCTTTGTCAGATAGTCAAACGCGCCCTCCTTCAGAGCGGAAACCGCCTGCGACACGTCGGCATACGCGGTCATCAGGATGACGTCGGTGGAGGGTGCCGCCTTGCGGACGTGTCTGAGCAAGGTCAACCCATCGAGCTTAGGCAGTCGCACGTCGCAGATCACGACGTCGAACACCCGCCGCCGCAGGTGATCCATTCCTTCCAGGCCATCCTCCGCCGTCTCCAAGCGGTGGCCGGCCTCGCGAAGCTGCTTTTCCAGCAGCTCCCGAAGGTCCGGCTCGTCATCGACAAGGAGAATGTCTAGCACTTGTTCACGCGCATGAATTCCGGCCGAGCTGCGCATGAGGCCGCAGACGTCCGGTAGGTCCTGTTCTAGCAGAGATTCGCCCCAAGGCACTTGACCCGAGAATTTCGTGGCCCAGTCAGCATCCATCGGGAGAACATGCGCGCTGTGATCACTCGATGGCGCGTGCGGAGGCGATGTCGTTGTGAATGTTCACCGCGTCGACCACGTGCGTGACCGCTGCTCCCATTAGGCCCAAACCGGTGGCAAGCGCGGAAGCCCCGATGCCAATCACCATCCAGCCGACGGGACCGGACAGCACCAAGACTCCGACGATCACGCCGGCGGCTCCCGTCACGTAGGACGGAACCCCCACCATCAACTGGAGGTGGGCCTTGCGTGCGTGTTCGACAGCCTCTGGCGTGTCCTGTACCAGAGCCTCCAGGTCACCAGTGAACGGGCCAACTGGATGCTCGCGCTCGTCCTTCACGAACATCGCGGAGGCATGGTGGATAACCACGCCAACCTGCCCGCTTCGTCGCGGTTGATAGGTGGTGCTGCACGCCGCTTGCAACAGAGCCGCTGTTAGGGCCAGGACGAAACCGACGCGACCACTTCGTCCCGCCGACGCCGACCTTCGACGGGTCACGACGGAACGATGACCAACGTTGGTCTGCCCGCGGCGTTCCATTCGGCCACGAAGCCGTCGAAACTGTCCTCGCGGGGCCCGTGGGCTGGGTCCAGCAGAAACACGCGACGGCTGGTCTGGTTGATGCCCGCGACAACCTCGTAGTGGGATCGCGTGCGATCGGCGTAGCGTTGCACCAGCCCAACCAATACGGGGCGATTGAGCCCCACCTCGGTGACCAAATCAGCGAGCTGTCCCTGAATCAGGAACGCGCGCAGTCCTTTCTGTCGGGCGAAATCGCGCAGCGCACCGGCAGAGATTCCCCGACTGGGCTCGAAAGGAACGCTCCGCAAGATGTCGTTCAGCGAAGATGGTGACCAGCGCTCCAACATCATCGCGAGCGCGGCCGCGCCGCAGTCTCGATCGGCGGTTTGCGGGATCAGCCGGATGCCCTTCACCATCACCCATCCGTCGTCGTGGGTGAGTTCGCTCGGCGAAATACTGCGCGCCGTACCGTGGTAGCACCCGGTCAGGGTGGCCACCGCCGCGAACGCGCAGGCCACCCAGCAGGCCATCCAGGACGATTGGATCCTGTGTCGGGGGTGCGCCACGACGATCAATCAGATGAGAACGACGACCAGCACCACGATGAGGACGATCAATAGAACGCTTCCGCCGAATACGACCACGGTGTCTCCGCCCTTGAAAGTCTCGAGACCCTTGGCGCTCGCCTCACGGGAGGCATAGTCGGGAGCTGTCGCGGGCTCAGTCCCGCGCGAGAGCGGTGCCGTCCGCGCGGACGGGGTCGCCCCTTGCATCACGGCGCCGGTGTCTCCTGGCTGTTTGGCCCAAGCCCCCGTCGAGATTGACATCAGCGTCAGCGCGAGCCCCAGCACAAGCAGCGGGGTCCGCCGGCGCGGCCTACGGGTGGAGTGTCGCGCGAGCGAACCGCGGGGCAGGCCGCGCCAAAGCCAAGCGCCCGCCATCAGAACCACCGACAACATCAACAACAACATGATTGCCTCCCGTGCATTTGAAATGGTCATACGTTTCAGATGAATCACCGAGCCACGATTGCCCACCCTGGCATCGTTCGAAGCAAACTTTCCGAACGGCGACAGCGGTAGCTCTTCCAAGGACCGGGAGGTACGGCTTCGCCGCACCGGCGTCGTCGTCAAGCAACTCCGTGGGGGTCTCGCAGGGGGCCTTCCCAGGCCCCTTGCGGCCGCGCAGCCGTTTCAGCTCTTGCTGACAACCTTCAGGTTGTCTCTGACCTCGTGTACTCCCTTGGTCGCCCGGGCGATCTCCAAAGCCTTCGCGTGTGCGGCCTCAGTCGGCACGGTACCATTCAGCGTCACCAATCCCTTGGCGTCAGTGTCCACGTGAATCGAGCTGTCCTTGAATGGGCTCTCGGTCGTGAACTGCGACTTCAACTTGGTGGTGATCCAGGCGTCCGAAACGTCGTCGCCAAATGCTGTGTGGGTTTTGCTGCCATCCTTGCTGCCATCCTTCCGATCGATGCGATCCTTGGCCGCCTGGGCGTCCGCATCGATTCGGTTCTTGGCGATGTCCGCGCGATCTTGCGTCCGATCCTTGGCCGCCTCGGCGCGGTCATCGACGCGATTCTTCGCCGCCTTGTCGCTGACTTCGATCTGGTTGTCGACTCTCGTCACGCCCGAGGCATTCGCGAGTCGCCCAGCGCGATCTTTGTCGGCTTCCGACGCGACCTTTCCGGTAAGTGTCACGACGCGCTCATACTTGACCCTGACGTCCTGCAGCTCGACGTCCTTTTTCAGCTTGGTTTCCATTCGAGCTTCGTCGGCTCGTCCCGCGGCGTGGCTCACAACCGGGGAAGCAGCCAGCGCTCCGCAAACGAACAGAGATATCAATCCGGTCTTCATGGTCATTGTGCGAGATCCTCCGATGTGGTGTTGCGCGGGGAGAGGCACTCTCGCCAGATCACCGCTCGCGACTCTCCGTCACCTTTCAAGCGCCATGCCAGGGCGGCGACCGCACCGAAAACGATACGAAACGCGGCCACTGTTACGTGGGCCAGACATGATTGCGCGTCACGTAGCAACTCGGTGACCCCAAAGGTTGTCCAAGCGCCCGACCCCTCGACAGGATTCGGCTCGTCTCCGCCGCCTGATCGTCCGCACGGGGCCGTGTGACCGGTGGTATGGATCGCATGATGGAGGCGGCGATCACACTGCCGGCGGGTCCCACGATGGGGTTGTTCGCCGACGTCGGCGGCGCTCTGTTCCGGCGAGCGGCTTGGTTGATTGGCGACGAAGTAGTGGCGGCGCGCGTCGCCGAGGAGTTGTTCGTCAGGTTCGTCGTCCACGGAAACGCCCAAGGCATGAGCGCGCGCGAGCGCTGGAATTGGATCTACCGCGTCGTCACCAGCCACTGTTTGCGACAGTTGCCCGACGACGCGATTCCAGGGGCGTCAGCCGCCGCGCACGGAACGCAAACCGATGAAGCTCTTCCCGCGATGGGGGCCCTGCGGCGAATGGACGAGGCAACCCAGAGCATCGTGGTGCTTTCGATGCTGGACGCCCTGACGCCCGACGAGATAGCCGAGGTGTTGGGGCTGCCCGTGGAGCGGATTCGGCGCCGAGTCGCAACTAAGTTCGCGGCGCCTGGTTTTGGCGATCGACACGCCGGTCGGGGGTCGCCAGGCGGCAGGTCGGACGATCCGGCGCGACAGGCGACGCATCCCTCGATGTTGGCGCTCGATCGAGATCGGGAGCTGCACGCGAGCCATGTCGCAACGTGCGATCGATGTCGCGCGGTCATCGCCGATGGGGATCACCTGACGATGCGTTTCGCGCGCGAGATTGCCCCCGCGGCCGTCATCCGCGTGGCGGCCGCCGTCCGGGTGGAACGAGCGCGTCGCCCCTCCGGGCCGCGCTGGAAGCGTGTCATGTGGCTCGGGGGCGGACTGGCGGCGGTGTTCGGACTGGCGTTGTTGGTCGCGCGTCCCCATGCCCCCGATCGCGTGAGCGTGCCGTACGCCGGCCTGAAAGGTGCCTCGCGAGCCCAGGCGGCCGGAATCCAAATCTCCGTCGGGCGCGGCGCGGAGGTGCGCCCGCTGGATCCGACGACGGCGGTTGGTCCGGGCGATCGGTTGTATTTTCGGGTGCGGGCCGAACGGCCACGCTACTTGGAATTGCGTGTGCATGACTCGGACGGTGACCGGCGTTTGTTTCCAGTCGGAACCGGTGACGCGGTGTTGGTGCGGCCCGGGCAGGCGGTGGGACGCGAGTATCTGGTTGGCGCCCCGCCGCCTGCCGTGGATTCGAAGGGCCAGTCAGCGCCCGCGCGGAAGATCTGGATCGTCGGCCTGTTTTGTGATCATCCGTTTCTCCTGGACCTGCCGCCAGGGCCCGACGTGGAAGTGGTCCCCGTTCGCGTGGACAGGCAACCGTGACCGACCCACAGTGGCTCTCCCCGTGGTGTCAGGGTCCCCGCAGGATGGAGGCCACGAAGGCCGGGCGCAGGTAGAACCCAGACTTGCCGACGCGTTTCGGCGCGCCAAATTCGTCGAAGCCATCTCGCTGATCCGCGGCGTTCTTTCCTTTCGGTCGCACCTGCAACGCCGCGCCCAGGTGACCCGTGATCGTGTCGCCCCGGCCCCGCCGGAAGTATTCCCGAACGAAAAGGTCGAAATCGGCGCGCAACATCCTTTCTTGATCGACCGTCGGCGACCACAATCGCACTGCGGACACGCGCCGCTCGCCCACCGAACGAGCCTCGGGCGGTACTTCCAGCGCCACGAACAGCACGCGCGCCAGTTTTTCGCGGACGGTGCTCGTCTCCCATGACTCACCCGCGATGACGATGGGGTCGATCTGACAGACCGCCGTGGATTCGCGCGGTTTCAGATCGCCGTCGACCGGCACGGTTTTCAACTCGATGCCGAGGCGCGCGAAATCGGGCCCGGCCGCCCCGTTGGTCTCCACGCCCAACTCGCGTTCGATGATCTGGCCGGACCATCCCTTGGTTCGTTCGGGTCCGGCCGCGATGGGCGGGACCGGCAAGCCCATCTGATCCGCGAG
>JADGRC010000426.1 GCA_017881245.1 Pseudomonadota bacterium | reverse complement strand
GCCACCAAGGGTATCGCCACCGGTGACCAACCCGAGTCGATGTACATGGTAGCAAGCGGCGTGCACTACAATGATCAGTGCTGTTTCGACTACGGAAACGCTGAGACCTCCAGCAACGACGACGGCACCATGGAGGCGATCTACGTCGGGAACTGTTTGCTGTGGGGCAAGGGCGCGGGCAGTGGTCCCTGGGTCATGGCTGACCTTGAGAATGGTCTCTTTGGCGGACAATCGTTCTCCCTCAATGCCAACAACCTATCCCTCCCCAATGACTATGTGACAGCGATGGTCAAGGGCAAGGCCGGGGCGTTCGCCCTCAAGGGCGGCAACGCGCAAGCTGGAGCTTTGCAAACCATGTACGAGGGGCCGCGGCCTACCAACGGCTATGACCCGATGTCGAAGCAGGGGGCCATCATCCTAGGAATCGGCGGTGACAACAGCGACGGAGCCGTGGGTATCTTTTTCGAGGGATGCATGACTTCCGGCTACGCCTCGGATGCGATCGATGATGCCGTACAGGCGAACATCGTGGCGGCGGGGTATGGACCGGGCACGACCGGCGGGAACGCCTGCGGACCGAAATGCACCCAAGTGAGTACGTGCATACCTACGGTCATTCCCGGCGGTCTGACAACCCTGACCGATTTCTCGAGCAATCTCGACTCTGGAAACATCTTTCACACGGGAGGGCTGAGTGACTGGAACGCCCTCTTCGGCGGGACCTGGGTCGCTCCAACCGCTCCATCGGCCGCCGCTGACGCCTCCACCGATCCTTGCGCCACCCCGGCCGCTGCCTCGGAACATCCCTTGACTCAAAGCTACGCCGACGGCAACTGGCATATCACCGGGACCATCCCCAGTGGGCAGTGGGCGGGAGCGGGTCTTTGGTTCGGCGGGAATTGCCCGGTCATGGACTTCAGTGCCTACCAGGGGCTGTCGTTCACCATTGCCGGAAACGCGGGCCCGAGTGGCTCAATTACCGTAGGCGTTTCCACGGCTGCGAACAGTAAGCCGAATATGGACACGACCAGCTCCAGCTTCACCTGCCTGTCGAACACGGCAACCTGCACCGCCGCAATCTGTGCTCCTGCCAGTCTGACCGTAAGCAACATCACCAGCACCCCGCAGACGGTGCGTCTACTCTGGTCTGACCTGAGCAATGGACAGCCCGTTGCCACGCCGAACCCTGCAGAGATTATCGGAATAGCCTTCAATCCGACCTTGGACTACTCGGGCACCGGCAGTTCCTATGCGCTCGACCTCATCATCGACGATCTGGCGCTCATCGGAACAAGTCGCTGACGAGTGGCATCGCAATTGACGTGCAGCTGCGCCGTTGCTCCGGACGAAAAACGAGCGGCACGGGTTCACAGTTGCGATAAGCTTGCCACTTCCGCCCTTGTGAGATCGCTGTCATAGACGCGAAAGTCGTCGAGATCGTCCTTGAAGTTGCCGGTGAACAAGGATGCCGGGCAGCCCTGGCCAATGCGCAGATTCCAGACGGCTTGGTCTGCGACGACTTGAATGGCCGTTGCCACTCCACGGATCTATCGGTGTGCCCGTCGTTGCGCTTGAATGGTCTCGTCAGAAATGGTGGCGAGACTATGTACAGTCGTCGACCACCATTGCGGCGGACGTCGGTCTGCGTTTCCAAAGCACTCGCGGAGGGCCTTCACAAATTAACAATCATGAACCTGTACCGAAACCGGACTTGGGTGATGCTTAGATCTGTCTAGGAAGGGAGGTTGAATTGAGTGTTGCCATCATCGTTCATCTCGCACGCAGTCTGCCGTCCGACATTGCTTGCTAAGCGTATAGACGCGGACGGTTGACTCGGGAAGGGGAAGGTACGAATACGAAACCGACGACCGAACGCAGTGGGGGTTACTACAGGCCGGCGCTGGCCTATGACTAGCCTAAGAACCAGCGACCGGCCCGGGAAAGAGGGGGACGAGAGCGCCGCCCGCGGCCCACTCTGTTAGTTGTCCGTCTTAGGGCTGGCTGTTGTAGCCCCAGACTAGAAAGCCCCGGACTGATCACGGAACTGCCGCTGATCGTGACGCGGACATAGCGGGCGTGGAAGTTGATCGCGTGGGTCATGGTGCCGCCCATGCTAGTCGTGTTGCCGCTCGCATCGACGGTTGTCGTCCAGCTGGCACCGTCCGTGGAGACATCGATCACGTAGCGGTAGCACGAGATGGGATCTTCGAAGTTGATGGCCGAGCGATCCCGGCCACGTGCGAAGACGGACTTACTAGGTAAAGGACCCCGAGGGGGCCCTTTAGATCCCCCGCGGGCGAGCGCAGTCGGGGGAAGCCCGCCTGCGCTCACGCGACTACTTGGCCTTGCCCTGATTGGCGACGGCGTTCATGGCCGCGGCGATGGCGGCTTGGTCACCGAGGTAGTAGTGCTTGAGCCGGCAATCCGTCAACTACACCGCGCGGCCGCCTCGCAACCTACCTAAGCCCGGATTGGCAATTGGACGTCGGCTGCGCGCCAGCGCGACAGGACTGTCGTGGTCACGTCGTACTGGCCTTGAGCTAGATCCGCGATTTGACGTGAGAACGTCTTGCGGCACGGGTGCTGCATCGGCGGTGTGGCCGGAGGGATGCGAATGAAACGCCTATCATACCGAACCGCCGTTCTCGGAATCCTGTGTACGAGCCTTGGCTGCGGCTCTCAAGAGTCGGCCGGATCCAAGCGCGATAGCGGTGCGAGCCAGAACACCGCTATGTCCGGCGGCGCGAGCGGGATGGTCGGCGGAGCAGGAGCCGGCGGATTCCCCTTCAGCGTCCAGTCTGGCGCGGGCGGCGCTTACGCTTCCACGAGTGCGTCTTCAAAGGGTGGTGCCGCTTCTCTGGCGGGCAGCTCTGGGGCCGCCGGCGCCATCGCGACCGGATCGGGCGGATCGCTTTCAATGCCCGCATCGGCCGACGCCGGAGCCGCCGCGCCCGACACAGGCGCAGCAGCCGTTGATAGCGGCGACAAGTACGTACCGGCCGGAACCAATCCGTTCGTGATGACCGCACACGATCCGTTCTCGACGTTTGCGGCGGACGTGGACACCGCCAGCTACGACATCTTCCGGCGCGACGCCAAGCTGGGCAGCCTACCCGCGCCGTCCAGCGTGCGTCTGGAAGAGTACGTGAACTACTTCTCGTACGCGTATCCGGCGCCGTCGGAAACGTCGCCCTATCCGTTCCAGATTTCATTGGCTGCCGCAAACAACGTCTTCGATCGCGGCACGAGTCTCTTACGCGTCGGCATTCAGGCCAAGGAGCAGCCGGCCTTCGTGAAGAGGCCGACCAATCTGGTGTTCCTGCTCGATGTCTCGGGCAGCATGGCCGACGCCAACAAGCTTCCGCTGGTAAAGAAGCTGATGCTGGCCACCCTCGATCGCCTGGACGCTAGTGACCACGTGTCGGTGGTGACGTATTCCACGACGGCGCAAATCGTGATGGGTCCGACGTCGGTAGAAAAAAAGGCGGACATCGCTGCGGCCATCGCCCTCTTGTCGGCAGACGGCAGCACGGCCGGCGCGGATGGCATCGGGCTCGCGTACCGGGAGGCGACGCTCGGCTTTATCCAGGGCGGCATCAATCACATCGTCATGTGCACCGACGGCGACTTCAATGTCGGCCCGTCGTCGACCAGCGAGCTCTTGAACCTAATTCGATCCAAGCGCAGCACCGGCGTCACCTTGACCGTGCTCGGCTTCGGCAGCGGCAACCTCAACGACGCCATGATGGAACAAGTAGCAGACGCCGGGAATGGCATCTACAGCGTCATCATCGACGAAGCGTCGGCGCAGAAATACGCCGCCGAGAAGATCCTTTCGACCATCACCCACGTTGCCAAGGACATGAAGATCCAGGTCGAGTTCAATCCCGACCGCGTGACGGCGTACCGCCTGCTGGGCTACGAAGATCGCGGCATCGCCGATACGAATTTCCGCAACGATGCGATCGACGCGGGCGAAGTGGGTTCCGGTCACCGGATCACGGCGCTCTACGAATTGGTGCTCGCGGGCGGAGCCGTGCCCCTAGCGACCGGTGCTCCGACAGCCGAGGATGGCCCCGCATCGACCCTGGCTCGCGAAGTGACCGCCGACGATTTCGTCCTGGTCAAAGTTCGTTACAAGACGGTCGACGCCACCGACGCTACGCAGGCCATCGAGATCGCCGGATCGCTGCCGACAATCTTGTTGTCCCAGAGTCTGTCGGTGGCAGACGCCGATCTGCAGTGGGCAACCGCCGTGGCCGCGCTCGCCGAGATCCTCAAGAAGAGCCCCTACGCCAGCAAGAGCTTCTTGCCGACGATTCAGTCGATCGCAGCGGCTCAGTCGACGCGCGACTCGGATCGTGCGGAATTCGCCACGCTCCTGTCGACCATTGCGAGCAAGCTGTAGCTCGGTAGGGGCAGTAGGCGCGGTGCTATGGGATGATCGTACCGCGCTGGGCGGCCGAGGTTTCGAGGAGTCGACTTCGGGACCAGTGGGCCGAGCCCGTCCGCACGCCCGCAGCGCACTCAGGCGGTTCCCCGTTCCGTTCATCGCCAGGATTTCCATGGACCGTGACGTGTCAGTTTTCGAATCGACCGGGAAGAAGTTCAATCCGCCGAAGCGCATCCGGGCGTGATTGAGTCGGGACGAGCGGCGCCCGCCAGCCTTGTCTCCGAGCGTGTGCGCGCCAAGAAAGCCGACCACCGACAACGCCGCACGCCAGGGACATCACAGTTCTCGATCACGCAAGAATTCTCGACACTGTCGAAACAATTGCGAGCGCAGACTGTGCCGTGAGACACCCGGCTTCCAGCTTTGGGACGAATCGCCGCCACACTGGAGTGCCTGCATCGCTTGCTTTCCACAGATTTTCCTCGGACCGGATATCCAGATTGTTCGTGCTTTCCACAGATTACCCTCGGACCGGATCTCAGCACTAGCGTTCAGGTCACCTTGTGCACGAAACAATGCGAAGGTCACGATCCCGGCAATGCCAGTGTATCCAGGCCAGTGCTGAAGAAATATACTTTGCCCTGATCGCGGGCTCAGCGGGAGCATAAGTGATTCAAGCGCCATATTGCCTTCACCGAATCGCATCCCACAAATGTTTGATAACAGACAATCCGTCAACTACACCGCGCCTCGCCCTATGCCCCGGCGCACACAGCCGCCAGGTAGGCGGTCCAAAACCCCAGGTCACTCCATCCGATATGCGTCTATGGATCCGACGACGCCTTCGCGAGTTCTTTTTCTGAGAGGGAGACGACGTCGGCTGGAGCGGTGAACGCCGCCCTTCTGTCCCTCATGAGTCGCGAGGTCCGGGGCATGGCTCAAGAAAAAAGATCGGTGCTTTGCTGGCTGCGAGACTTTCGACTTTTCGGGCTCTTTCTGGGACCGGCGCTTTGAGCTTCATTGAAGAACTGCGGATGCGCGGAACCAGTTGACGGAGTTGAGCTTGTCCGACATCCCGCCGTCCCCGTATTGCCCACGCCGATCGATCGCGCCCAGCGCGATCGAAACGCCGCGCTTCTGGAAGATTCTCTCCACTCGACGGACACATCTTGCTCCTCGTCCGGCTCCATGCCAACGTCCGAACTGTGATGTCCAAGCTACTGCCACGATCGGTTCTTGCGGCCGTCGCCAGTCTTCTCATTGGCGCGTGCGGCACGTGGGGATTGCGGCACGCCGTAAAAAAC
This sequence comes from Pseudomonadota bacterium, assembly GCA_017881245.1. Lineage (GTDB taxonomy): Bacteria > Myxococcota_A > Polyangia > Fen-1088 > Fen-1088 > FEN-1088. The sequence continues at coordinate 863 of JADGRC010000426.1, read as the reverse complement.
AGCGACTTGGCCGGTACGAAAAAGCGGTTCGAAAGCGACCCGACTCTCAGCCCCGAATCGCCGGACGAATGCGGCTGGACCCTTCTTCACTACGCGACCTACTACCAGTACACGCCTCTCGCGGAGTACCTGCTTGGCCGGGGCGCCAATGTGAACGCACGCACGACCGCGTTTTCCGGGCGTTGCAATGTCTACTCCCATATTCCGTCCCGAAGCACGCCGCTCACCATCGCGGCCTACTACGGCCAGGCCGACATCATTCTCGTGCTGCTTGCTCACGGCGCGGACTACACCGCCAAAGATACCGCGGGCTATGATGCCTTGGCCTATGCCCGCAAGTTCGATTTCGGTCGAGCGACGAAAGCTCTCGAAGAAGCCGCGGCAAAAGCACGGTAGGTCCGAACCCGAGCATCTGCGCTGTTCGGAACGCCTGCTCACGCGGCAATACCTTGATTCTTGCACCCTGATGGCGTCCAGGTTGCGGCGGGGATGGCCAAGCTGGGACTTCCACCTGGACGCCATACTTCCATGCAGAGGATGCCGTAGAGTACCTATGGGAGTTGTACTTCGCGGAGCGAGGCAGACGGCGATCTCCAGTCACCGGCCGCCAACACTATGAAACCCGTCGGATTCCGCTGGAGTTTCTCAAACTGCCGGACCGTAGGCTGCAGGAGAGGCGAGCAGAAGTGGAAACACGTCGGAGCGACCAGGAGTTTCTCAGACTGCGGAGCCCTGTCAGCGACACCGTTCCGCCACCGTCAGCAAAAGGATAACCGGGCGCCTAGGTCAATCGAGCACGCCTAGGGTCTCCATGAGCGCCCCCTTCCCTCGGCCATGGCTGCGCGGAGGTTGATACAGAATGT
>JADGRC010000425.1 GCA_017881245.1 Pseudomonadota bacterium | reverse complement strand
GGAGCGACCGTTCCTGCGCTTCACTAGCAGTCGCCCCACGAACATGTCTGTTGAATTCCACATCCCATGTTGGCCGGACACATGTTGACCGGATAGTGACCGCACTCTCGGATATCCGGGACACCCGAGCATTGCGACCAAACGCAGGGCCCCACCGTTACCGTCATGTTTGGTGCCACGGTGACTTGAAACGAATAGGAGGCACACTCAATATCCGAGGTAATGGTCACGCAAGCCGATTGGCATGCACTATCAACCCAAGCGCAATACGGCAATGAACAGTTCGCCTCTGAAGAAATGGTCACACAGTTTGAATCGAGCGCCGCCCCATAGTGAATGCATCCCGGCGTGGACTTGCATCCGGGGATGACCCCGCATTTGTCAACAGTCTTGCTCTCACAGCTTATGTCACCTGCGCATACAGATGACCTGGATTCACACCCGTGGATACCGACCAGCGCGAGAAGCAGCGCAGGGAGACAGAGTTTCCCTGCTATTTTCGTCGCTCCCTTGATCAAGAGCAGGTTCCCATCGGGCAGTCGTGCGCCTGGACGTGCTGACACGCGGCTGACTGAAGTTGCGCGCTGGTTATCGTGAGGGACTGGCCATCGCATGAATACAAGAGATCCCCGGACGCAGCGTCCGGCACCACACGTTGTTGTCGCCCGATCTCTACCCCGTTGGGGTCGTAGTAGATGAGATAAACGTTACCATCGGTTCCCACCGAGTTCGTGTACCAGCCGCACATCGTCCCGTCTGGCTTGAGGAGCGTCACCATTGCAAACGGTTCGCTCGCACCGCCATCCAACAACATGGTTGCCATTTTCACACCATTCGAATAGCACACCACTTTCCCCGTATTTGCGCAGGTCCCCGTCTTCGGCGCGGCGCACGGCCCAAAGACCTTCTCGATGCAGGCTGGCCGGCAGGCGTTGCTCGACGCGCTGTCCCCGCCATCAGACGGGATGTCCGCCCCATCGGCGTCGGCAGGCATGGCCGCATCGATTGCCGGCACTTTGTCTGATGGCATCGCGTCCATGGCGAGCGCGGTGTCAAGCGGCACCCCCGCGTCCGCAGCAGCGGAGCGGTCGTCGGAGTGGTCCACCGCGGATTCGTCGGGCCGATCTTGGTCCTGCGGCGAGAGGTCCAACGCAGCATCCCCGACAGGGTGGTTCCCGCCTGACGAGGAACAGGCGACCACGGCGACCACCAGAAGGATGCTCACGAGAAACCTCGTCATTCGCTGCCGGCTACACACGTCCCCTCAGAACAGAAGTCCGTTCCTCCGCAGTCTCCCTGCATATTGCGCTTCCGGCAACAAGTTGCGGTCAGACCATCGCGGTTTGATGACGCTGTCGGGCGGCGCGGCGCCAGGGGTCCCACCACTCGGTCTTCGCCATCGACAGTCCCAACATGAGGACGATCATGCCGGCAAGACCGATCGTGGCCTGGGTCATGTTCAGGCGGCCGTAGAGGCCGACGCGGTGGGCGATGAGGCCGTAGCACAGATCGATGTGGACCCAGTACACGAGCAACGATGTGCGTCCGAACCGACACATGATCGAGTATCGAGTTCCGAACAGCGCGACCATCGCCCACGCGATAAACGCGACGATGCCGTTCATGCCGAGGCGGTAGACGAACGACCCCGGTCCCATTTGCTGCACCAGCTCGGACGGGTAGCGAATCACATATGGATTGATCGCCCGAATGACGGTCACAATCGCGATCAGGGCGGCGCCCGCGAGGCCCGTCAGGACGAACGCGAGCGCCTGTCGTCGAGCGGTGCCGCTGGCCCGCGACCAGACGTGTCCAATGGCGATACCGGCGAGAGGCCACGCCGCCCACGGAAACAGGGCAAACCACGACATCGGCCGCTGGCCGCCGAAGTACGCGGACAACCACGTCGGAATGAAGGTGGGGAAATGGGCCGGCCCGATCACGGGACCGAGCAGTACGAAGAACAGCATGCCTGCGATCGTCCTCGCCCACGCCGGTCGGCCGGCGCGCGGTGCAGCCAGCACCGGCACGACGAGCATCGACGCACCGATGCAATTCAGGATGTCGATGCGCAGGATGTCCGGCCAGTACCTGGGGAAATCGACAATCGCCTGGCTCATGTGGCCGAGGATGTATTCCTGTATTCGAAATAGATACGCCAGCGCCAGAACTTCGAGACCTCGTTTCTGGACGGGACGTACCAGGGATTTGCGGTCGGTGATGCCCTTGCGAAGCTGTGCCTCGAAACGAAGCGCGATGGAGACCCCCACCAGCATCAGGAATAGGCGCGACGGAATACCACCCAGAAAGCGGGTCCAGTGGTAGGCCGGCGTAAGCTTGGCCGCCGGAGATACCCAGGCGTCGTACAGATGCGTCTGGATCATCAGCACCACGGCGGCGCCCCGCAGCCAGTCGACCGCGTCCAGGCGAGCCGGCGCAGCGGTGGATTTGGGGGTGTCCACGCGACCCATCTTTATCACGTTCCACCCAAGGTATACGTAAAGGGATGAATCCCGCTCCCACCTCGATTTCGCTCGCGTACTCGGTCGACGCGGACGATGCGTTCATGTTCCACGCGCTCGCCACTGGGAAGATCGCCGACCCCGGCTTGCGCTTCTCGCATCGGCGGGGCGACACGGCGGAATTGAATCGGCTGGCGCTCGATGGCGCGGCGGATATCGTGGCCATCTCGGCGGGGCTCTACCCGCGGGTGGCCGACCGGTACCAGCTCTTGCCCCACGGGGCTTCGGTGGGGCGTGGCTTTGGGCCGGTGGTGGTGGCCGCGCGCGCCCTGGTCCCGTCGGATCTCGCGGGTCGTCGGGTCGGAATTCCGGGGCTGACCACGACGGCCTGGATGGTTCTGCGCCTGATTGAACCACGGGCGATTCCCGTGGAGATTCCCATCGTGCCCTTCGGGCGCATCTTCGACGCGGTCGCGGCGGGCGATGTGGACGCGGCGTTGCTGATTCACGAGGGTCGACTGATATATCCCCAGCGGGGGTTGCAGCTGGTCGTCGATCTGGGGGCGTGGTGGCAGGAACATGTCGGGTTGCCGCTGCCGCTCGGCGTGAACGTCATTCGCCGCGCGCTGGGACCGGCGCGAGTGGCCCAGGTGTCCGGCCTGATTCGCCAGAGCATCCGTTGGGCAATCGATCACCGGGGCGAGCTGATCGCGTCCTTGGCGGACCGGGCGATCCGCGAGCGCGGAGAGCCGGCCCTGGCCGATGCCGCCCTGATCGACCACTATCTGTCCCTGTACGCGAACGCCGACACCGTCGATATGCCCGAGGACGCCAGGCGAGGAATCGAGGCGTTGTTCCATCGGACAGCCGGTCAAGACGGCGACGGGAGCCGCGACCGGAACGGTGACGGGAACGGTCGGGGGAACCTGAAGGTACCCCTCGACTGGGCGCCCTGAGACCGATGTCGGATGCCCGATATCGAAAAAACGCGATAGCCATGGGGCCGCCGCCGTTTCGGCGCTAAGCTTCGCGCTGACTCGTCTGCCCCTGCAGCCCCCGGACGATTAATGGGATCGCTCGCTTCGAAACGCCCATCCTGGTTGCTCGCATCCGTGTGGGCGGGGGCGCCGTTTGCGTTGGCTTTGGTGCCCGCGTTGGGCGGGCTCGCTTGTGCCGATCCCAGTGGGATGACCGGGAGCGACGTAGCAGAGATCACGGGGGCGCTCGGTCAGCCGAACGGCGACTATCCCGCGTACGAAGAGCGGGTGGTCCTTTACGGAACCAATCGGGCTCGCGTCTCGCCGACCACCGAGGGGTGGCCGGCCTATCCGGCGCAGCCGCCGATGCAGTGGAATGTCGACCTCAATAAATCGTCGCGCGCGCATTCCACGGACATGCGAGATCAGGGCTGTTTTCAGCACGAGTCGTGTGATGGAACCGCTCCTTTCACGCGCATCCAGACCTTCTACAAGGGCGCCTGGACCATGATGGGCGAAAACATCGCGGCGGGGGTTCCGGATCCGTTGACGGTTGTCCACAACTGGATTTACGAGATCGGCGCGACCGCAGGTGAAACCGGTCACCGCGATGCCATCTTCTCGGCGAGCCTGTCGTTGATTGGCGTCGGTTTCGCCGCGGGCGGCGCCGGGCTTTTCAAGAACTACTGGACCCAGGATTTCGTGGGCACGGCGGTCGTGCGTCCGCGCCTCACCGACGGGATCCACTTTCCGAAGAGCCCCGCGGCGGGTGGCAACGTGACCTTCGCGGCTTCGTACTACGAGGCCAGTCTGACCACGCAGCCATCGGTCTTCGTCGTCATCGACGGCTCGTGCAGACCGCTTTCGATGGTGCGCGGAACTCCCGCGCTTGGTGCGTACGAATCGTCGGTTCCCGTCGCCGACGGCTGCCATCCTTACTTCTTCCTGGCGACCCTGGGCGATGGTGTCAGCAAAGCGACGTACCCGGATACGGGCGCGCTGCAGGTGGGCGCGGGCGCGATGGCGTCGACGTGTGTTTTGTTCGCGACCACGCGGACCGAGGCGACTTGCGCGGGCAGGGACGGAGGCGTCGCGGGCGTCGGCGGGACGGCGGGGGCGGCGGGCTCCGCGGGGGCCGGCGGCTCATCGGGGGCCGGTGGGGCTGGCGGCACGGCAGGTTCTTCGGGTGCGACCACGACGGGGGGCCGCTCTGGGATGGGGATGGGCGGGGTCGCCGGCGCGGCTCAGGGCTCGGGCGGCGCCGATGTCGGCGTGGGGGGTACGGGCGGCCGTTCCGGGCTCGTGGACACTGGTGGCGCCGGGGGGCCAGGCGGGCCTGGTGGCGCGACCGGCGGTCCGCACGGAACAACCGCCTCGGGTGGATGCAACATGGTCGCCGGCCCGCGGGTCGATCGGGTGTCGCAAGTGCTCGTCCTTGGCCTGTTGCTCGGGTGGGTGGCGCGTCGCCGTCGCCTTTCGCTCGGTGGGCGCGATCGCGGACGAAGGGCGGTATCCGGGCCTATCTTGGCGAACAATGGCGGATGGACTTCCGATCGCCTTTGACGGACCCCGAAACGCCCGCTTGATCCGAGGTGGCCGCGCTCCCGACTACTAGACCGCGCCGTTCACGCCACCTTGGGTCCTTCGACCGGGGAGGCGGCCGCGGCGGGCTCGGCTACGCGGGGAGGCGGTTTCTTGTTCACGACGAACATGTGCTTGTCCTCGCACTCCCAAAATTCCACCTGAACATTGATCTCACGGGAGAATTGAGCGGCTTTCTTGCACGTCGGGCACGACGGGGGGGCGGGCGGGGTCTTTTCCATTGTTCTATGTTACCTGCCCGAGCGGGATCCCGGCCACGGCACGCCGGCGGGTGCTTGTTTCGAACCGCCCGGTCGGCGGCCCGAAGAACCAAGACAGGTGACCAGTCTCAGCGACGGGCGCGAGCCCGTTCGAGCGCGTCGATGAGTTCGGCGACGCCGTAGGGCTTACTGAGGTGGCCCTGGTACATCGCGGGATCGAGCCGGGCGCTGACCGCCGCGTCCACGTAACCCGACGACAGGACGACCGGTACTCGCGATCCCATGGCACGCAGACGGGCCAAGACGTCGGCGCCGTCGAGATCCGGCATGCTCATGTCGAGAACGATCACGTCCGGGTTCGTGGAGGCGAGTTCGGCGAGGGCGCTCCGGCCGTCCGGCGCTTCGTGGACGGCGTAACCGTGTTGGCCGAGCGAACGGCGGAGCTGGCTGCGCACCATTGGTTCGTCGTCGATCACCAGGACGGTGCAGGGCGAGCCTACCCGAGTCTGGGCGACGAGCGGTGCCGGGGTTCCGACGGCGCTGCTCGCTGGAAATAGCAGTGAAAAACAGCTGCCCATTCCAGGATCGCTCTTCACCAGCACCGCACCACCATGAGCCGACACGATGCCAAGGCACGCCGCCAGTCCCAATCCATGTCCCATTTCCTTGGTCGTGAAGAATGGCTCGAATACGCGGGAGCGCGTGGCGGCGTCCATGCCAGCGCCGGTGTCCTCGACTTCGACGAGAACCCACTGACCGGGCCCAACCGTTTTGCCGAGGGCGTTCTGCCAGCGTTGGTCGGGCTCGTGGACACGACGGCTGCGAACCTTAATGAATCCGGGCTGTCCGCCGAGCGCGTCCGACGCATTGGTCAAGAGGTTCATGAGGACCTGCGTGATGGTCGCCCGATCACCCTCGATCACGGTGCCCGGTTCGATCGCGAACTCGACCTGCGCCTTCTTGGACAGGCTTGCGCCGATTAGCGGCTGCAGCTCGCGACAGAGGCTCCCGACGTCGAGCGGCTTCGGCAGTCCGAGGTGACCCTTGCCCGCGTAGGCCAGCATCTGGCGCGTCAGATCGGCCGCGCTCCGTCCAGCGGCCGTGATGGCATCCACCAGTTCCTGATCAAGCGGATCGGTCAGGCGAGAGCGCAGCAGGTCCGCGTTGCCGAGCACACCCACAAGCAGGTTGTTGAAGTCGTGAGCGATTCCCCCGGCCAGCACGCCCAGGCTGTCCAGGCGCTGGCTTTGCTCCACGAGTTGTTCCAGGCGGCGGCGCTCGCTTTCCAGGCGTCGCACCTCACGGAGATCGCGGAGGCCGGCGACGCGGACGGGCTCTCCGCCGAGCGTCGACATCACGCCGACAACCTCGACCGGAACGGGCTCTCCCGCGGCGTCGACGATGACCGTTTCGTAGCTGCCGGCACGTCCCTCGGCCAGAACCTGGCGCGTAATCTCCTGCGCTGAAGGCGCCACGAATTCGATAAGCCGCCGCCCGATCAGATCTTCGCGCTTCCGTCCGAGCAGGCTCTCCAGGGAGCCGCCGACGTCGACCACCACGCCGTCGCGGCTCAGCACCATGGCGTCGAACGCTTGCTCGGCGAGGTCGCGAAAACGCGTTTCGCTTTCCTTGAGCAGGGTCGTCATCCGTTCGCGATTGGTCACGTCCCGGACGGCCACCACGCGAACGGGACGATCGCCCAGTCGCCCTTGCTTGCTGTTCAGTTCGGCGCGAAAACGGGAGCCGTCCTTGCGCACGCCGGTGATGACGTACTCGCCCTCGATGCGATTCGCCATGCGGTGCAGGATTTCGGGCATGTCCTCCGGGGCGACGCAAAGGCGAATGGTATTCGCCCCGACGATCTCGTGGTGTGCGTAACCAAGCATTTCGCCGAGCCTGGCGTTGGCGTCGATAATCACGCCGTCGACGTGAATCATGATGCCCTCGAAGGACGCGGCGGAGAGCATCTGCATTCGTTCCTTCAGCCGCGCGAAGTCCGTTTGCTCCACTACTCGCACGAGCGCGGTTTGCAGGACGCAAGCCAGCAGGTCTCGGGTCGTGTCTTCAATCGGTCTGGTCAGCACGAGATGGAGCTCTCGGCCCCCGTGTTCCAGTCGAAGCGATGGCGTGTCCGCCGCCTGGGCCTCTCTGACTCCCAGGGATTCGAGCAACAACAGGGCCGAAGAGAGCGCCTGCTCGGCATCCGGACCGACGAGGACGGATCTCAGGTCCGACATCCAGCGCGGTCCTTGCGATCCCCCTTCGACCATGGACAGTTGCAAGGATGTTAGTCACAAATAAACAATCTGCCACTAGCGCGGGGGTGACTAGCCGCGTTTCCTGACCGGGGGGTTCGGCGGCAGTGGTGGTGTAGGGCCGCGGCGCCGCAGCGCGGTTACGCGCACGCTCCGGCGCGCTCCAGGAGCAGGGCGCGTTCGCGGGCGTTGCGCGCCAGAGACGCCGCCCGTTCGAGCTCCGCGCGGGCTTCCGGCAAACGCCCGAGCTTGGCGAGGAGATCGCCGCGTACGGCGGGCAGAAGGTGGTACCCGGCAAGCGATGGCTCGCCCCGCAGAGCGTCGACGATCTCGAGGCCGGCGGTGGGACCAAACGCCATGGCGATCGCCACGGCGCGGTTCAATTCCACGATGGGTGAGGGCGCGATTCGTGCGAGATCGGCATAGAGGGCCGCGATGCGCGCCCAGTCCGTCTCGTCGGCCGTGCGCGCGCGGGCGTGGCAGGCGGCGATCGCGGCTTGCAACGTGTACGGTCCCCGGACGCTTGCCAGTGCCTCCGCGCGCTCCAGCGCAGCCAGGCCGCGGCGGATAAGCAGCTGATCCCAGCGGGCGCGCGCCTGCTCCAGCAACAGGATCGGCTCACCGGAAGGGCCGACACGCGCCAGCGCGCGGGACGCCTGGATCTCCATCAGGGCCAGCAGACCGTGGACCTCGGGGTCCTCGCTGGCCAGGGACCCGAGGACACGCCCCAGGCGCAGAGCGTCCTCGCAAAGGCCGGGGCGCATCCAATCGTCGCCGGCCGTCGCGGCGTACCCTTCATTGAAGATGAGATAGATCACCTCTAGGACCGATGAAAGCCGCGCCGCGCGATCGGCTCCGCGCGGGATCTCGAACGGGACGCGCGCCTCCGCGAGCGTTCGTTTGGCACGGACGATTCGCTGGCTGATCGTCGGCTCGGGAACCAGAAACGCGCGGGCGATCTCTTCCGTGGTCAGGCCGCCGAGCAGGCGCAACGTCAGTGCCACGCGCGCCTCGGGCGACAGCAGCGGGTGGCACGACGTGAATACCAGCCGCAGCAGATCGTCGCCGACATCGTCGTCCAGGACGGCTTCGACGGCGGCTTCCATGTCGGCCGCCATCCGTTCTTGCCTGTCCTCCATCTCGTGACCCAGCTCGTCTCGTTTGCGCCCGAGGAGCTTGGCCCGTCGCGCCAGATCGATGGCGCGGTTCTTCGCGGTCGTCATGAGCCAAGCGGCGGGATTGTCTGGCACACCGGTCTCGGGCCAGCGTTCGAGCGCGATCACGAGCGCGTCCTGCGCCAGCTCCTCGGCCAACCCGACATCGCGCACGATTCGGGCCAGACCGGCGATGAGTCGCGGTGCCTCGATTCTCCAGACCGCGTCGATGGTGCGGTGCGCGTCGGGGAAAGTCACGCCGCTATCAGAGCACGTTCGCTTTCGATCGCAAGGAGGCGCTAACTTCCGGTCCATCGGGAGGACACGCCATGCAGAAAATTGCCCCATTCCTTTGGTTCGACACTCAGGCTCTCGAAGCCGCCAAGTTCTACGTTTCCATCTTCAAGAAGGGTTCGAAGATCACCAGCGTCTCGCGCTACGGGGATTC
>JADGRC010000424.1 GCA_017881245.1 Pseudomonadota bacterium | reverse complement strand
CCAGGCCCGGCAATGTCAACCCGGCCCCGAGTACGGCCGCCGCCTCAGCCACCTCGGCGGCTGCGTCGCGCGCTTCTTCGATGTCACGGGCCAGGTGGGACGTATCTCCTAGGTGCTCGCAAGCCACGCGACCCGGAGCCGATTGGGCCTCGTCGGCCAGGCGCGCGACGAGTTCGGGCCAGTCCAGGCAGTTCACCCGGACAGCCGGCGGAGCCGCGGGCGATCCGTTCACCGAATCATGCTCTTGACAGCGGCGTGAAATCCGACGGCGGTTCGGAACTCGAAGGCGAATCGCCCGAGCGAGATACGCGCGCCGTCCTTGATCAGCACGGGCTCCGACGGCGGGATCGGCTTATCGTCCACGATGGTCCCGTTTGTCGAGCCACAATCCGTGATTTTGATACCCTCGGGCTCGAAATCGAAATAACACTGAGCCTTCGAGATCGAATATTCGGGGATCGCAACGTCGTTTTCCCCGGAGCGCCCGAGGCGCACGGGCCCGCGGGAGGTGTGGGCCGCCTTGGTCACCGGAAAGACCCGATTGAGCAGCGCAACGGTCCGCGCGCTCTCCGACGACGGCGCGGCCACCATGGTCTTGTCCATGCTCTGGGATTCGCCCACCAACTCCCCCGCCTTGCCGACCACGATGAGGACCGGCGAGCGATGCCTTGACTTGAACACGACGTCGCCCACGCGACGCAGCTCGTCCTGGTAATCCTTCAGGTAATCGGCCACGAGTTCCTCGAAACTAATATAACCGACCTTTCTCCATCACTGCGAAGGCACCTGCAAACTTCCCGGGGACGACTGCGCCCCACGCTTGGCGGCGCTGATTGGCGCGCGATAGTCGACCCGTTCCACCGTCGCCGTCCCGGAGATCAGACTGCCGGCACCTCGCCGGAGCTGCGGCTCGATGACCGACGCCCGGCCGACGACCACAATCGCCATCTCGTCTGGGTCCAGGTGAGCGGCGGCCGCCGCCCGGGCCGACCCGGTGTCCACGGCAGCCAGGCGTAGTGGCAATTGCCGGACATAGGCCGTACCGAGCCCGTGCAAATCGGCGGCGACAACCCCCCGAGCAATGCCGGCGGCGCTTTCCAGCTCAAATGGAATACTGCCGGCGTAGTACCCCTTCGCCTTGGCCAACTCGTCGGACGTAGGACCCGCGGCCTTCATCTTGCGAACCTCGCCGATTGCCACAGACAAAGCGTCCCAGGCCGTCTCGTTGCGCGTCGCCGCCGAAATTCGAAACGCCCCTTCGTAGAACGTAGCGCCAAACGAAGACCCGATGCCGTAGGTCAACCCCCGCTTCGATCGGACCTCGGTCATCAGGCGCGACGAAAAATCCGAGCCCCCGAGAACGTAATTCACGAGCGTCGTCGCGTACCAATCGGGCTCGCCATGCCGGATGCCCCGGTGTCCAAACATCAAAGTCGCCTGTGTCAGGTCGGGTTTGTCGACCAGCACGACGCGTGTTCCTTTCGCGCGCGGAATCTGAAAAGAGGGACGGACCGCGATGGGCGCGGACCGCCACGGTCCAAACCCGCGGGCGATCGCGGCCTTGATTGTCTCCACGTCGAAGTCACCCGCCACGGCCAACACGGAGTTGTTGGGCCGGTAAAAATCCCTCCAGAAGGCCACCAGTGTTTGGCGCGTGATGGCGCGGACGTGTTCATCCGACAGCACCCAACCATCGGGGTGATCCTCACCAAACAGCAAGTTGTCGAAATGTTCCGCCGCCAGTTGATGGGGATCGTCCACGCGCGCGGCCAGCGATGCGAGCATCTGGTCGCGAATCTCCGCCATCTCTCCTTCCGGGAACGTGGGCGTCAACACTATTTCCGCCAGGAGCTCCAAACAGAGCGCGGCGTCCTTGGCCAGGACCGAGCAAGTCACCGTGGAATTCTCCATTCCAGAGCTTGCTTCGAGGACGCCACCCACCCCGTCGATCGCGTCCGCTATCGCCTCGGCCCCTCGCTTGCGCGTGCCCTTGCGCAACATCGCGGCCACGAAGTCCGCTACGCCCTGGGTGCGGTCCTTTTGCTCGTCATAGCCGCCGGCCTTGATCGCCAGGCTGAAACTGATGATCGGCAAACCGCGACGGGGTACCGCCACGACGTCCAACCCATTCGTCAACTTCCACCTGTCGACACGAGGCAACGTCAGCTCCACCGCGGGCGGCGGCGGTGGCGGGCGCATCAAGTCGGAGCGGCCCTTCCAGTAGACGCTATCCGGGTTTTCGACAGGCGCGGGAGTTCCTCCGCCCTCCGCGGTCCCTGGCAAAAACACCTTCGCGGGACCGCCTCTTTCCACGCTCGGAGCCGGGGCGCCGGTACCGCCGGTCGGAACGTGACCGCACGCCGGCAGGGCCGCCGTGGCACCAGCCATCCACAAGATAACCAAGCGACTTCGCGATGCCCGGCAAGCGGACGCCTGAATCGAGGTCATGGGGCCTTCTCCGGCCGTCCGGCCGACTGCCGCGCTCCCGTCGTTTGCAACTTGGGCGGCAACTTGGGCGTCAACGTCACGAGGGTCAGGTTGCTGTCGACGAGATACTGGTCGGCCACGCGTTTGATGTCCGCCGCGGTCACCCCCACGTATCGT
>JADGRC010000423.1 GCA_017881245.1 Pseudomonadota bacterium | reverse complement strand
TGCCAAACCCGTCACCGTCGGCGTCCGGAAAGAATTCTTGCAACGTGCATCCGAACGCCGCGTCGAACTGGGTCGAGCCCGTGACGTCGCCCGTCGGTGTTCCGTCGCCATTCGCCGCCAAGCCATAGGCCTGAAACCGAACCGCCCCGGGTTGCATCGGCGCCCGCCACGCGAAGCGAAAAGTCACGACGCCGGCTTGCGCGGCCTTCGGCAGCGAATGGACCAGACCGTCGCCGTTGACCAACATCAGCCCCTCGCCGGCAAGCGCCACCAACTGACCGATGGCGGGCGGGGCGATATAAAGACCACCGCTGTTGGTCGTCCCGCCGGTTTCCGCCGCGCGCTGGATGGTCACGGTGACCGTGAGCTGCTCGCCAGCGGCGAGGGCCGCGGGTTGTCCGGCCATACTCAACGACGCCGTGCCCGGGCTGCCGTGACATCCCGCGCAGCTGGTGGTGGCGATGCCGACGCGATGAGCCCAGGTCGGCCGGTCAATCGTCATGACACAGGCGCCCACGATAAGGACGCGCACAAATACCCGAGCGAGCCGATTTCGGCCGCGAAGTGTCCGGGAACGTGCGGGAACGAGGCTGTGGATCAAGGGCCCGGTCTCGAGGCCAGAGTATGGGCCAGATCCATGCGGAGGCACCTAACGGGGAAGTCAACTCTCCTGACCGGCCTACTAGAGCGCTTCAGGTTGACGTGAGCGAACGGCACGGTCGTCCCCACACCCGCCAGCCTTCGGCCGGAGACCTCTCCCCTTCAGGGCGAGGTCTCAGATCGATCGCCTCAGCCAAAAGCGGTTTAGCTGCCTTACTCGATCGAAATGTTGACGAATGCGGCAAGTCTTCATCTCCGTCGATTCAATGGCCAGTCCAAACACGGGGAGGTCCAGCTTTGCTGGACCGGCCACGCCGTCAAGCAACTCCGTGGGGGTCTCGCAGGGGGCCTTCCCAGGCCCCTTGCGGCGGCGAAGCCGCTTTAGGTCGTCGCGCCCGTCAAGATCGCGACCACGTCGGACATCGTATGGGTCCTTGGGCTGACCACGGCGGCTCGGCGTCCCAGCCTTTGAACGTGGATGCGATCCGCCACCTCGAATACTTGCGGCATGTTGTGGCTGACCAGCACCACGGGGAGTCCCTGATCGCGAACGCGGCGGATGAGGTCGAGGACGGTCGCGGATTCCTTCACGCCCAGCGCCGCGGTGGGCTCGTCCATAATGATGAGACGGGTCGCGAAGGCCGCGGCGCGAGCCACCGCCACGGCCTGTCTTTGCCCGCCCGAAAGCGTTTCGACCAACTGAGACACGGACGGAATGGCGACGTTGAGGGCAGCCAGGTACCGTGCGGCCTCGGCGCGCATACGGCGATCGTCGACCTGGCGCACAAGGGCGCCGAGCAAGCCGGGCCGACGAAGCTCGCGTCCCAGAAACAGATTCTCGGCCACGTTCATGGCCGGTGAGATCGCCAGGTCCTGGTACACGGTTTCGATCCCGTCGCGACGTGCGTCGGTCGGACTACGAAAGACTGTCGTCCGGCCTCCCAGAAGGATCTCGCCGTCATCGGGCAACAGCGCACCCGAGAGGATCTTGATCAGCGTCGACTTACCCGCGCCGTTGTCGCCCACGACGGCCAGCACTTCGCCCGCGACAAGCTCGAAATCCGTGCCAGCGAGGGCAGTGACCTGGCCGAAACGTTTTTTGAGCTGGCGCCCCTCGAGCACGGCGACGGAGCTCATCGACGCCCCCTGCGGGAAACCTGATCAACTGTCACGGCGACAATCACCAGGATCCCCGTTGCCACATCTTGATAAAGCGCGTCGATCCCGCCTTGGGTGAGGCCGCTGCGTAGAACCACCACGATCAGCGTTCCGAGGAGCGTGCCTGTCACCCCACCGCGCCCTCCGAACAGACTGGTACCGCCGATGACCACCGCGGTGATGCTGTCGAGGTTGGCGCTCTGGTAGGCGTTGGCGTCGGCGTTGGGAATGCGGCCAAGGGCAGCCCAGCCGGCGATTCCATAGAGGAGCCCGGCCCCCGCGTAGACACCCATGACGGTGCGATCGACGCGGATGCCCATGAGCCGCGCCGCCTCGGGATTGCCCCCGACGGCGTACACGTGTCGTCCCCAGGCAGTCCGGCGGAGCGCGTGCCAGATGAACGCGTAGGCCGTGAGCATCAGGATGGCACCGTATGAAAGAACCACCGGTCCCAGATGCAGCCCTTTACCGAAAACCGTCAGGAGGGTCGAGGCGACGGGATAGTTGCGGGACTGCGAGTAAAGCCGCGCCGAGGCAGACACCACTGTCAGGGTGCCGAGCGTGACGATAAAGGGCGGGAGCCGGAGCCGAGCAACCATCCCGCCGTTTGCGGCGCCGAGCCCGGTACACAAGAGCAGACCAGCCACCAGACCCGGGACGTTGTTGAAGGTTCCCCCGTGTCGGGCCAGCACGAGGGTGCCGAGGACCGCCACGGCTCCATTGCTCAGATCGATTCCACCCGTGAGCACGACCATCGTTTGTCCGAGCGCCAGTATTCCGACCACCACCGATTGCTCGAGGAGCAGCGACAGATTGTCCGTCGTGAAGAAAGTGTCGGTGGTCAAGGAGAAGGCCACCACGGCAACGATCAACGCGACGAGCGGTCCCGTTCGAGTCCCCTGCGTTCCCGCAGCCGCACGGACACGCGAGCGCCAGGACGACGGGGGAAGGCCGTTCTTTTCCCCCCCGTCGCGCCCATCGCTCCCATCGTGTGCCTTGCGCTCACCGCGCTCATCGCGTGCGTCGCGCCCCTCGTGTGCATCGCGTGCATCGCGCTCGTCGTGTTCCTTGCGGTTCACCCCCAGCAGCTCGTCAGGCCAAAGGTTGTGTCTCGGGAGTCGAGACCCGACTGCGGCCGATTGGTAATCAAGCGAGCGCCCGTGTCGACGAAGCCCGCGGGTTTTCTACCGGTCTTGGCGAACTCGACGACGGCATCGATTCCCCTCGTGGCCATTTCTTTAGGAAACTGCATGACGGTTGCGCCGAGCTTTCCGTCCGCGACATCCCTCACGCCGTCGCAGCCCCCGTCGATCGAGCCAAGCAGAATCTCGCCCGGTTTGCGTTTCGCCGAAATCGCGATGTAGGCGCCACGCGCCACGTGTTCGTTGATCGTGTAGACCACGTTCACGTCGGGGTGCGCCTGCAGAAGGTTTTCCATCGCGGCGTGCGCCTTGGCCTGATCTCCGTAGACGGCAGCGCGTCCCACGATGGTGGGATCGACGTCGCTGATGCCGAAGCCCTGGAGAAATCCTTGATGCCGTTCGCTGTCGGTGCGGCTGCCCGGTACGCCGTCGAGCATCACGATCTTCGCGACACGGGTGCCGAGCGCCATTTTCAGCCAGGCGCCCTGAAGGCGCCCGGCCTCGTGGTTGTCGGTGGCGAACGTGCCGTCCACCGCATCGGCTGGGTCGGTTGGGGTATCAAGCGCGGTGACCAAGATCCCCCGATTGCGCGCCTCTTGGATGGCGGCCACGATCGCCGACGAGTTGCTGGCGGCAATCAGGATCCCCTTCACCCCTTTTCTGATGAGGTTCTCGATCGCCGCGACCTGCCCTTCGTTGTCCCCTTCGAACTTCCCGCTCAGCGCGACGAGCTCGACGCCCTGCTGGCGGGCCCGTTCAGCCGCTGCTTCACGCAATTTGACGAAGAAGGGGTTCGTCTCCGTCTTGGTGACAAGCCCAATGCGCAACTGGCTCCCTGGCCGCGGCGACTTGGTCGAACAGCCGGTGATCCCGGCTGTCGCCATGGTCACCAAAAAAACCAGCCAAAGAGCCAGTGAATACGCCATCGTCAAGTCGGTGAGTGGGGATTTTCGCTCAAGGTCCGGGCCGCGAAGCTCGCCAAGCGATGATCGCGGAACTCTCCGGGCACCCATTACGCATTGATAGTCGGTAACATCCTGTTCAGACAAGTCCCTCGCGACGCCGCTTGCAGCCGAGAGTGTTATCGGTAACATGCTCTCGAATCAACCGGATGCTCCGGCGAAGGCAGCGAGGCAAAGACTGGCACAATGCCTTGGCTCGGATAACAAGAATGGAAACGCGCCGGTCTTTCCACCTTCCACCTTCCACCTTCCACCTTCCACTCAGGCAAGGGAGCCAGAATGATTCGAGAAAACCCGGAGCGACGACAAGAAGCTGCGTTTGGGCGACGCGGTTTGTTGACGGGCATCGGAGCCTCC
>JADGRC010000422.1 GCA_017881245.1 Pseudomonadota bacterium | reverse complement strand
ACGACTCCTATCAAGCCTTCAGCATCCACTTCGACTACCTCTACGAAGAGCCCATCGTGGACAGCACGGTACGGCTCGACTGGCACGTCGGCGCGGGCGGCCGCATGGTTTTCGGCGACCACGCGTATTGGTACAACAACGAGCAGCACTCAGTGGCGCTTTTTGCGCGCGTGCCTGTCGGACTAGACTTGGCATTCCGCCGGCCGCACTGGCTTGAGGTTTATCTCGAAATCGCGCCCGGCCTGTGGATCTTTCCGCCACTGCACTTCGACATTGACGTCGGGCTCGGCGTTCGCGCCTATTTTTAGCCCGCGCCGTTTACGAACTTAGGCAGTCGGTTCCGCCTTCAGTCCTTTCGGCGGTCTTCGAAGCGGCGTGGAACTGCGCCGGTCCCTGTACAAGGGCCACGGCTCGCGCCTCGTCCGCGAAGTAATTCGCGGACTTCACCCCACCCGCGCCACAGGAATGAAAAAGTCCGTTGTCGCGCTTCCATTTCGACAGTATCTTTGCCGTCGCTTTCATTGCGTCACTAGCCTAGACAAGGAGAATCAGATGTCGTCTCGGTCACGTCGGATCCCGCAAGTGCGGTGGATGCTGGTATTGCTCGTCGCCTCGTGTGGTGGTTCGGAAAAGGGCGATTCAGGGGTTGCCATGGATGGAAGCCCTTGGGATGCGAGGGGCGTCGACAAGGGAGAAAGCGACACATCCGTATCACCGGAAACGGGAGAAGCCTCCCAAAGCAGCCAAGACGCCAGTACCGGAACATTCGACGGAAGCAACTTCGCGAGCACCGACGCGAGCGACGATTTACCCGACGAAAGTGTCCACGCCGTAACGGCGGATGCGATGCCGACCACGGCAGACGCGGCCGCAGCCTATGGTAGCGCGCTGGACAGTACGGGGATAGGAGGAAGCGGTGGAACTCGTGACCTTGGCGGAACGGGTGGAGTCCCTACGGCGTGGGACGCGGCCGGCGGCATTCTCGACGGAGACGGCATCGACGGGATCCCGCCTTCGGTCGACGCGCCTGCCAGCAGCGTCGACAGAGACGAGATCGACGGAGCCTCCGCTAGTGTAGGCGCGGTTGGCGGCAGCGGCGGAGGGACAGTCGGAACGCAGACCGGGGGAAGCTCGACCGGCGGAACGCAGACGGCAGAAAGTGCAACCGGGGGCATCGCGACCGGAGGTGGTGGAGGCGGCATGGCTACCGGCGGAAGCGCGGCCGGTTCGGGTGGTACCGGAGGCAGCGCGGGCTACGTGCCAGAGAGCGACTTCCTTCTTCACCCCGAGCACGCCATCCCAGCACTGACCGCCCTGGCCGATTTCCGAACACGCGCCCGAGACGACGCAAGCGGCGGATTCTTCAGCTTCACGAACGTGGATGGCTCCGTCAGCGCCGATCGGCGAAAGGGGTTCGTAACCCAGACACGCGACGCATGGGCATTTTCCCGCGCATTCATGGTGTCCGGCGACGAGAAGTACCTGGAACATGCCACGCACGCCCTGGACTTTCTCTACGCTCACGGCTGGGACAGCACGCGAGAGGGCTGGTACTTCACGGCCGACGAGAGCGGCAACCTGACGCCGTTTGTGCCCGGGTGGGACCCGAACACCTGGAAGTGGTCCTTCGTCCAGCACTATGCACTCCTGGGAATTGGCGCGAATTGCGACGCCACACGAGATGCTGGGACATGCGACTGGCTGAAGAAGGGGCGCAGCTTTCTCGACACCAAGATGTGGGATTCCACTGCAGGAAGGCTCGGCTATTACGACCAAGCCAACCTCGACATGACGAATCCGCAGAACAAGGGGTTCACGCCCACGGTCGATGCCCTGACCACCAACGCCATCCAGGTTGCTCTCCTCTGGCCAACGACGGAATACAAGCAGCGCCTGCTCGACCTGGCCACTATCGTCACCAACGTGTTGGCTGCAAACACGGATCTGAGCACGGTGAAGCTCGGCTTCCCCGAAAACTATTCGACCGACTGGACCGTCGACACATCGAGGACGGCGGCGGACGTGGGACACGTGCTGAAATCTGCCTGGGTGTTAGCGCGCGTGTACTTGCTCCACCCCGACGCGAGCTACCGGCAGGCTGCTCGCAAGCTCATCTACGACGTACTCGATAGAGGCGGGTGGGACGAGTCGAGCGGAGTTCCCTATACGGGCTACGACTGGAGCACGGGCGACACCACGAAGCAGGCGGAGTGTTGGCAGATCGAGCAAGCCATCACGAGCGGACTTTCCAACTGGTACATCGCCGACAACCAAACCGATCGGGACCGATTCCTCAAGATGGCGGATCGCGCCCTGCAGTTCTTCGACAGGTACGTCGTGGACCACACGAACGGCGGCACGTACAAGCTCAACAGCATGTCCGGCGAGCCGCTGGACTATACCAAAGGCAACTTCTACAACGTCGAATACCACTCGACCGAGACCTTCTACTTCACGTACTTGTACGGAAGTCTCATGCTCCGGCGCGTCCCGGTCGCGCTTTTCTACAAGATGGCCGCTTCCACGAGCCAGCAGGTCCTTCCGTTCAACCCGCTCGCCATCGACGATGCATCGTTGCAGATTCAGTCTGTGACGCTCGACGGTCAGACGCTGACGACGTTCACAGGGCCAACGCGCGAAGTGACGTTGGCGGCCGGCCAAGGCGGCAAGTTACGCATCGTCTTCGGTCCGGCCCCGTAGCCCCTTCTATTCCGTTCTATTTCGTTCTATTTCTGGGGCGGCTCGATGAGCGAATCGCTGACGATGATGCTGCCGGAGGCGGCCGTAGGCGAACGGCGCGAACTCTCGACTTCGTCCGGATTCGTCGCCACCGGAACCGCGGACTCGACCATACCCGAGACCGTCGCCCCCACCGGCGCAGGCGCGCCCAGCATGCGTGCCTTCCAGCGGGCAATCGCAAATTCGAAATCGGCGTAGGAAATCATGACCCATTCAGCGTACTTGGTTTTGCCGGGGAAGGGAAACTTCCGTTCCCCGGATCCCCAAATCAGTGAATGAGCTTCTTGTACTTGATTCGGTGCGGTTGCGCCGCTTCGGCACCCAAGCGGCGCCTACGATCGACTTCGTAGTCTTGGTAATTGCCCTCGAACCACACGGCTTGGCTGTCGCCCTCGAAGGCCAGGACGTGCGTTGCGATGCGGTCGAGGAACCAGCGATCGTGGCTGATGACCACGGCACACCCGGGGAATGCCAGCAGCGCGTCTTCGAGCGAACGCAGCGTATCGACGTCGAGATCGTTCGTCGGTTCGTCGAGCAGGAGCACGTTGCCAGCACTGCGCAGAAGCTTCGCCAAGTGCACGCGGT
>JADGRC010000054.1 GCA_017881245.1 Pseudomonadota bacterium | reverse complement strand
CTTGCCCTATTTCGTGCCCTTGCCTCCAGGCGTCGGCCTGTTCGGGACCATGGGCGCAGTGATCTTGCAATCGCGCACCTCGGACCGGCGCAAGCTGATCGACATCGGCGCCGCCGGGCCGCTCGCGGGCCTGGTGGTGGCGGTGCCGGTGATCATCTACGGGCTGTCGCTGTCGCCGGTCGGGCTCCAGCATCCGGGCGGCATTCAAGAGGGGAATTCGATCCTGTACGCCGTCTTGAAGGTGATCGCGAAGGGCGCGTGGCTGCCGGACGGGACGCGCGACGTGATGCTGCACCCGACGGCGTTCGCCGGCTGGGCCGGCCTGCTGGTCACGATGATCAACCTCCTGCCGATCGGCCAATTGGACGGGGGACACGTGGCCACCGCGTATTTCGGCAACGGCTACCGGCGCTTCGCCAGGCGGCTGCACCGTTCGCTGCCGCTGGTGGCGGTGGGGGTCTTCGCGTGGGCGATGTGGCTCGTCCGTCGCGAGACGCGCGGCACCGATCGCTGGACGCTGGGGGAAGCCGCGGGCATCGCGATGGGCGCCGCTTTTCCGTGGATCGTGTGGTGGGGCATGGTGGCGCTGGTCCGTCGCGCCAGCGGCTCCGCGGACCATCCCCCGGTCGAACCGCGTCCCCTGCCGACCAGTCGCCGCGGGTTGTTCTGGGTCATGGTCGTGGTCTTCTTCGCGATTCTGATGCCGATGCCAATGCGCATGAGTCTGGCAGGCGGCAGCGCCGCGGCTGTCGATGGCACGCCGCGCATGGTTCACAACAATGCGCCCGCGCGCTAGTAAGCGGCGCTGAATCATGAAGGTACCTGGGTTCGACATGCCGCTCGCGGAGATTCGCCGAAGCCTGGATGCTCTGCGCAGGCCGTTGCGCATCGTTGTTTTGCGTTCCCGCAACCCATTCAACGTGGGAGCGATCATTCGCGTCGCGCATTCGTTCCTGGTGCGCGAGATTGTTTTGGTCGGCACGGAGCGTTACTACGAGCGGGCGGCCATGGGGATGTCGCGGTACGAGAACATCACCGAACTTCCGGACGAGGGGGCGTTGCTCGCACGCGCGCGCGCCGAGGATTGGAAGCTGATCGTGTTCGAACGGGAGTTCGCGACGGCGGACTTGTGGCACGTCGATTTGCCCGAGGATGCGGTCATGGTGTTTGGCAACGAAGTGGAAGGCGTTCCCGCCGAGATTGTGGCGGCCGCGCATCAAGTCGTGGCGATCCCCATGGCCGGTATCAACAATTCGTTCCCCGTGACGGTCGCTGCTGGAATCGCGATGGCCGAATGGACCCGCCGCTACTATGCGGGTGGCGCCGTGGTTCCGCGCGACTGACAATACGGTGGAGTGACGGACGGACGCGGAGCCGCCGTCTTGTCACGCGAAGAGCCTGGCCGGGGCTTGGCTCGTAAGGTATGTAATAGGTATGAAATCGAATACCAAATCCAGCATCACTCTGCCTCCCGCCGAGGTCTTGTTGGTCAATGGTTTGATGAGGCGACTCGGCGCGCGAAGCAAAGTAGAGGTCGTTCGGCGCGGGCTCAATCTGTTGAAGGAGACCACGGATCGGGCCGCGCTGCGCAACGCTTACGCCCAGGCGGCAAGGGCCGTGCGGAAATCGACCGTTTCGGAAATCGCGGAACTGGACGCATTGGCCGCAGAGGGCCTGGACGACGAACGTCAGGGCGATAGGTAGGCGATGGCCTTGCGCGTTGATCACGGCGGCCTTTATGCCGCGGATCTCGCACCTCGTTTTGGAACGGAGCCGGGGAAGATCCGCCCGACCCTGGTGGTCCAGACCGACCTTCTAAACGGGACGGGCCATCCGTCTACCTGGGTCCTTCCCTGTACCACGAGGATTGTCGGTGAGAATCTTCTACGCGTCCGCCTGCCCGCCGGTATCGCTGGCAACGCCCGCGATTGCGAGATCATGATCGACCAGAGCCGCGCCATCGATAACCGGCGTTTCAAGAGGAAGCTGGGCGTTCTTCCCGCTCCGATCCTACGAGAGGTGAAGGACAAACTACGCGCCCTTGCGGGTCTATGAGCGCGCCGCGCCCGTCGGCCGGGGGACTACCGACAGATCTTCTGCATGCAGCCCGTGCCGGCCGGGCAGACAATCCCACAGCCGCCACAATTCGCCGGATCGTTGACGAGATCGGTGCATACGGGCTGTCCCGCCGCGCCCATGCAGGTGAAAAATGCCGCGGGGCAGGTCGGGGGTGGAACGCCAGCGTCCCCGTTGAAAACGGCGCCGGCATCGCTGGGGCCCGCGCCCGTGCCACCGTCGGCCACGATTCCACTGATGCACGTGGCGTTCATGCAGACCGTGCCCGCGGGGCAGACGTTTCCACAGAATCCGCAATTGCCGGGGTCATAGAACGGGTTCGCGCAATAGACGTTCCCCGTCGGATCGGCGCACGGTTTCAAAGCCGCCGGGCACGTCGAGGTCGCCACGCCCCCGTCGGGGGCGATTCCGCCGACGCACATGGCGTTGACGCAAGCGGTACCGGCGGGGCAGACGTTTCCGCAGAGTCCGCAGTTGGCCGGGTCATAGAGGGGGTTCGCGCAGTACATCTTGCCGGTGGGATCCGCGCACGGTTTTAGTTCTGGGGGGCACATCGCGGTCGCCGGACCCGCGGCGCAGGCGCCGCCGTAACAACCGAGCGCCGCCGGACAAACTTTGCCGCAGGCCCCGCAATTGGTCGGATCGTTGAGCAAGCTTGCGCAGAGCGATGCGCCACTGGCGCTCGGACAGGCGGCCAGTCCCGGATAGTTCCCGCCGCCGCCCTGGCAGGTACCGTCGGTGCAGATTGCGCCCGCAGGACAGGTCTTGCCGCATCCACCGCAGTTGCCCGGATCGTGGCTGGTATCCGTGCAGTACATTTTGCCGGCGGCCGCGTCGCCGCACAGCATGGTGGGCGGCACGCACGTCAGCGTTCCGGTGCAGGTTCCCGCCTGGCAGCCGCTGCCGTCTGGACAGGTGTTGCCACAGAAGCCGCAGTTCTTCGCGTCATCCTTCAACGATGTGCAACCGGTCGGACAGCCAGTCAGCGGAGCCACGCAACCCATAGCCCCCATCATGCAAACGCCAGCGGCGCATGTCGTGCCCGCCGGACAGATCCGGCCGCACATTCCGCAGTTGCCAGGGTCGCGCATCACGTCGGTGCACAACAGTCCGGCAGGCCCAGGGCAGGGATAGGGCGCGGTGGCCGGACACATCGTCGTCCCACCGTCGACGCCAATGCCAGCACCGCCGGCCACGGGACCACCACACATCGCCATCTGGCATGGCAGGGTCGCGGGACAAATGACGCCGCAGTTTCCGCAGTTCGACGAATCGCTGAGTAGGTTCGTGCAAACAGGTCCCTGCGATCCGGGACAGACATTCGGCGCGGCGGCGGGACACATGGACCCAGCGGTGCCGCCGCAGGCTCCCATCATGCAACCGAGGCCCGCCGCGCAGGCAAGTCCGCACATGCCGCAATTCTTCGGATCGCTCGACAGGTTGGTGCAGATGTCGCCGGTCGGCGACGGACACGCGTTCGGAGCGGCGGCCGGACATGGCGCCCCCCCGCATACGCCCATCTGACACGCGATGCCCATGGGGCACGCCTTAGCGCAACCTCCGCAGTTCGCGGGATCGGTCTTTGGGTCCGTACAGATCATGCCTCCCGCGGTCGACGGGCACGCAATCGGTGCCGTCGCTGGGCAGTTGGTGATGGGCGTGGTTCCCTGGCAGACGCCCATTTGGCACGGCACGCCGGTTGGGCATCGCTTGGCGCAACCTCCGCAGTTGCCGGGATCGAACATCGGATCCGTGCACACGAGTTTGGTCGGATCCGCGGTATCCGGGCAAGCCGCCTTGGGCGCCGGGCAGAAAATTCCACTGGCGACGCACGTGCCGCCCATGCAGGGCTGTCCGGTCGGACAAGCCCGCCCGCACGCGCCACAATTGGTGGAGTCGTTGCCCAGATCCGTACAGGTCGGCCCCATGGCACCCGTGCAAACCGCGAGCGATCCCATGCCGGCGTCAACGCCGCCGCTGCCTCCGCCGTCACCCGTGCCCGCGTCGCCGCCACCAATCACACCCCCGTCGGGAGAGCCCATCCCGTTGCCGCCGCACTTGCCCATCTGGCACGCCACGCCGGCGGGACAGATCAAACCGCACGCGCCGCAGTTTTTTGGATCGACGAGCAAATTGAAGCCATCGTCGACCTTGCCGTTGCAATCATTGTCGAGGCCGTCGCACACCTCCGGCGTTGGGCCGCGCGCGGGCTCCGCAATCGTGAGCTGACCACGGCTGCAGGCCTGGGCACCGGCGCGGCACACGCCAATGCCTTCTGTGCCTGTGGGGCCGGCGTAATAGGTCGAACCGCCGCCATCGTCGATCACCCCGTTGCAGTCATTGTCGACGCCGTCACACGCTTCGACGCCGCCGTTGGTGAGATGGCACTCGCAGCCGTTCGCCGGATCGCGGTCCGCGTCTACGTAGCCGGCCGCACACGTCGATACGCAACCGCCGCTGGCGCAGGTCGCGACCGCGTTGTCTCGGACGGGGCAGGCCAGGCCGCAACCGCCGCAATTGGCGGCGTCGCCGGTGATCTGGCCGGGCACGTCGTCCACGCGACCGTTGCAGTCGTTGTCGACGCCGTCGCACACCTCGGCCGCGGGCGTGCCGGGAGCGGCACTGCACACAACCGCCGTGTAACTGGCCCCGCAGACCGTCTTGCCGTTCATCTGACATGCGCCCATGCCGCCGAGACACGCGACCCCGACGTCAAATCCTTCGTCGACCGCGCCGTTGCAATTGTTGTCGATTCCGTCGCAGCGTTCGAGGGCCGCGGGGCCGATGGCCGGATTGTGGTCGTCGCAATCTCCCTGGACGGTCGAGTATCGATCGCCGTCGTTGTCGCATTCCGTCGCGGCCAAATCGCGTCCGTCGCAGTTCTGATCCACGCCGTCGCCGCAGATTTCCTTGGCGCCCGGAAAGATCCGCGGGTCGTTGTCGTCGCAGTCGAAGCCCGCCGGATATCCATCGCGATCGGCGTCGACAGGGATCGCGGGCAGCGTCGATAGCACCTGCACCTTGACGGGCGCCCACGGACTCTTCGCGCCATGAGTATCGATCGCCGTCACGTAGAAGATGTAGACGCCATCCTGGGTGGTCGAGAACAAGGCGTTCGAGCCGTTCTTGGTCAACGTGAAGGTTGGCGACGTCATGGGATCGGCAACGAAGTCGTAGCCGAGCGTGTCGCCGTCGGGATCCGTCGACTGCGCTTTCATCATCATGCTGACCATGGCACCGCGATCATGTTGCAACGCCGCGCTCATCGGACTGACGCTGGGGACGCCCGGGGGACGGTTGGCCGTCGCCGAAACGACCGACACGGTCAGGTGCGCGGGCGCAGAATCGCCAGCACCGTCGTTGCCCACACAGCCGATCTGGTAGTCGCCGGGACTCGTTGCCGTGAAACTCGCGTTTGGCCCTGAGCCTGCGGACAGGGTCGCGGGATCGGAGGCGGACCAAACAAAGGTCAGCGATGCCTGTTCGGCATCCTTGGCGAAGGCGGTCAACGAGACCGTTTCGCCGACGCGGATCACGTTGGCACTGGCGCCGATTGCGACGAATGGCGGCGTGCTGGCCTGCACCGATGCGGGCTGCGCGACCAAATCCCAAATCAGCCGCGTGCTGGCGCCACCAGCCGTGGCGGTCACCCACACTTGAAACACGCCTGGAGCCGACGGCGTCGCGATGGCCACGCTTCCACCCATGGCGCTTGACAGGCCGATCGATGGATCACTTGCCCCCCAAGCAAACGTCGTTTCCATCTGGGGCGATGACACCTTGAATGGGACCGGATTTCCCACCGTGACGCGCCGGGGGCCAGGCGGCGGTCCCAGCACGACAGGGGGCGCTGTGCCGTTCGGTTCGGGATCCCAGGCGTTCGGCGCGCCATCGCAATCGTCGTCGTATCCGGGCAGCGCGGCGGGAGCGGCCTCGACGATCTCCTCGGTGCCAAACGCGTTGGCGCTGGCCGGGGGCGGACGATCGGCGTCGACGGACGGAACCACGTACAAGGACACCTCGGCCTTCGCGATCGCACCTCCGGTCGTCGATCCGATCGAGCGGAAAATGAAATCGGCGCGGCTGCCGTTGAGCCAGCTTTCAAGGGCGGGGTCAGTGCTCGCGAGCGCTGTCGGTGTCGTCAGGAACCCCCCAGGATGAACGTCGCTGGTCACACTGACCTTGAGCTTGCCGTCCACTTGTTTCGTGGCCGCGCCCAGCACCCAGCCGACCTGCTCACCGGTGGCTGCGTCCGCGCGTGCCGAGATCCGAATCAGGACCTGCAAAGCCTGCCCCACGGACAAATCGCCCAGCGCGTCGGCGACGGTCGTCTTGGTTCCCGTGTAGCCATTGATCGCGGTGGCTGGAATTTGGCTGAATCCAACCGCCAGTGGCGCGCGGACCAACAGCGCGTCGCCGCACGCGGTACCCGACCCGCCGAGTCCCACCTGGAGGTCGATGACCTTCACGTCGGGGGTCACCACGTAAGTGGAAAAATGTTGGGCTTCGGCCACAGCGATCCCGTTCTGCCGGTCGACAAACAGCAACTTGACCCTCCGCCATTGTCCCGACGGGTAATCGTACGTCTGCACGACCGGATTCCCCTTGGCCAAAACCGCCGCCGAGATCGGCAACTGGATCCTGGTCGGTTTCCTGAACGCCAAGCCACTTGGCCCGAGCTCCACCGGCCGCAAGTCGGACGGAGACACGCCGGCCGCGGCGGCCATCGGAGGCACCGGTGCGTGTTCCATAGACGATATGGTCATCCCTATCGGAGCGCCCGGGGCCAGGGCACCAGGCTCGACCTGTACGGCGGCTCCTCGCATCGGGGACAGGGGCGCGTCGACGGCGATCGTGCTGCCGTTCGGATCCGCGGGGTCCACCATCGCTTGTGCCTGCATGACCGACGCAGCGGCCGTAACCGTAAACGTTTGCCGGGCCGTTTCCCCGTCGATGGTCGCGGCGACGGTGAACGTCTGCGCGCCGGCCTGGTCGCTCGAGGCAGTCCATTTCATGTTGCCGCCTTCATCGATGCTGGCACCCGCGGGTCCGGATTCCATCGCCCACGCCACCGCTCCCGGCTTCGATGTCGCGGCCTGATACCTCATTTCCTCGTTCACCTGGGTGTAGTGAACCGGCTGGGAGATCATGCGAAGGGCCGCGACCTGGCTGGCTGGCGTTCGCGAACTTTTGCCGCAGCCCGAGCCGCCCAGGCTGCCCACTAAGACGAGGACGAATCCCTCACGGACAGAGATCAAGCCTCGGCGGTATCTGGGGGTGCGCACCATGGTTCTCCCGGCAAGGGTTGTCGTTCGGCGGGCAAGGCCGTGTCGCACCCTCACCTCGGCCGTCGCCCCGGAAACCTAAAGGCGGCTCTTGCGACAAATTGCGCTGGTCAGTTAGCCAGACCCGGATGGCTTGGCAAGCGCGATGCCGACTCGGTCACCGCCCAAGAATGGCGAGCGCTTCGAGGTGCGATGTGTGCGGCAGCATGTCGAATGGCCGGATTTCGGTCGTGCGGTAGTTCGACGCCGCGAGAATCGCGAGGTCGCGGAGTAGTGTGTCCGGGGCGCAGCTCAGATACGCGATCACGCGAGGGCCGAGCGCGACAGCCTGTTGCAAGACCTCGGGGGCGCATCCCTTGCGGGGTGGATTCAGGATCACGATGTCGGCGTGGCCTAGCTCGCCCAGGTGCTCGACCACGTCACCGGCCACGAAGCGGGCGTTTTTGGTCACGTTCAGGACCGCGGAGGCCTCGGCGTCTCCCACCGCGCCGACGTGCTCCTCGATTCCGATCACCACCTCGGCCAGCGGCGCCAGGGTGAGGGCGATGCCCCCGACACCCGCGTACGCGTCGACGATCCGATCCGTGGGCCCGGGTCGTGTCGCCGCGGTAATAGCCTGGTAGGCAGCATTTGCGACGTCGCGGTTGGCCTGGAAGAAGGCGCGCGACGAGATCCTCAGGCGAACGTCGCCAATCCGGTCCTCGATGGTCGGCTCCCCGTGGAGTGTGTGCTCGAAGGATCCAAATATCTCGTTGCCGCGACTGGGGTTCACGTTTTGCACGACGCCGATGACGTTCGGCGCCCGGGCCACCAACGACTGCACCACGAGATCCCGGCAGGGGAACGCGTCGCCGGATGTCACCAACGTCACCAACACCTGCCCCGTCGCGTTGGCGCGCAGGATCACGTAGCGCAAAAGGCCCGTCAGGCGCTTCTCGTCGTACGGCTGGATGCCGTGTGCCTGCAGGACGTCCCGCACCGCGGTCGCGGCCTGCTCGATCGCCGGTTCCGTGATCGCGCACCCGGCCAGGTCGACGACCCGGTGAGTTCGGGGCGCATAGGCACCCAACACCAACCGTCCGGAATCGTTACGCGCGGCAACCAGCTTCGCGTTGTTGCGGTAACCGAGCGCGCGAGGCGACGAGACGATCACCGACACCGGAGTACCCGCCAGAATCGGATTCCGGGCGACGTCGTGTCGCAAACGTGCCTCTTTCCAGCGCGCCTGCGCGTCGACGTTGTAATGCTGAAGTACGCAGCCACCGCAGCGTCCGTGCGCCGGGCACACGGGCGCGACCCGTTCGACCGAAGGGCGATGGATCGTGCCCAGCGTTGCCCAGGCCACGGGTCGATGGGTCGAGACGCTGTCGATGTGGGCGGAGATCTCCTCTCCGGGCAGTGCGCCCGGGACGTGGACGTCAAGCGCGATCGGCTCGGCGACGGTGCCCACGCCGGCACCCTGCGAGTCCAAGTCACGGACGATAAATCGAACCTTGGCGCCGACCTTCACGGGGACGGGCCGTCCGAAGCGGGGTCAAGCGCGCTCGCCAGCTTCGGCAGCGACACCTCGTAGCGATACGCGGTGTTCATGTGCCCGTCGTCGAACTCCTGATGCTCGACGTTGATGCCAAGACCGCGAATCCGCGCGGCGAGGATTCGCGTCGCCAGGTCAAGTCCCCACTCGTCGCGGACCCCGGCATCCAGATAGATGAGCCGCAGGTCGCGCAGGGCCTGCGCGTGGGCGGCGACCATCTCGACGGGATCCCAAGCCTTCCATCGCCGCCAGATCGATTCCACGATTTCGCCGGTCTGAACGTCGAACGGCAGGGCGAATCCGTGGGGCGCGGTCGCGTCCGGAGCGTACGCTGCGGCGCTGGCCATCATCATCATCGTCGCGATGTCATCGGAGCTCTTCTTCACCGCGCGATCAAAATGGCGCAGGAACCCTTCGATGCCGTCGTGGCGGCGCAGCGTGCGGACGACGGCCGGCACCTCCCGCAGCACGGAAAGCTCGAAGTATCCATCGCCGGCGTGGCTCGCGACGGCCACGAACAGATCGGGGTGACGCATGGCCAGCACCATCGCGCCAAAACCGCCGGACGACTTGCCGCCGATGCCACGGCCCGCGCGGCTGCCGATCGTCCGGAAGCGCGCGTCGATCGCGGGGACAATCTCGCGACACACATGGCTCTCGTACAGACCAGTGGCAGGCGAATCAAGATACTGGCTGCCGCCAAGGCGCGTGAAGCAGTCGGGCGCCACGACGATGGCCTCCGCCATGATGCCGTTCGCCACCAACCGCTCCAGCCGATCACCCAGGCCCGGTTGCCAGGGGCTGCCTTGGAATAGGGATGCTCCCGTGCTGGTGAACCCGGCCAACCAATAGATCACGGGAAATCGCCGCGCCGGTGCGGTGTCATACGACGGGGGCAGCCAAACCGGCACACGCCGCCGCGCCGGATCGCCAAGCGCGTTCCCAGCCAGCGCCGCGCTGTCGATCGTCAGGGTCTCGATTCGAGCCGACATAATTGTCCTTGAGAATGCCCTTCATATTCGTGTTCATCAAACGGCGGTTCGCAGTGCACGCGTCCGGAATCCGAGCACGCCGGGAACTACGCCCAGGATTCCCACCATCAAGAACAAGGTGGGCGGGGAAACGCGTTCGATGACCAACCCCGTCAGACCGGCCGAGATCCCTGTCATTCCGAACACCGTGACGTTGACTAGGGCGAACAACCGACCGTGAAGGCGCCCCGGGACCGACTGCTGCATCAGGACCGTGCGGGGAATGATGATCAGAGGAACCACGAGCGCGTGGACGAAAAGCGCCACCTGTACGTGGCCCAATGTGCGGCAAAAATAGAAGGGAATGTACGTCAGGCCATCCAGAATGATGCCCAGCAGAATCAGCCGCCCCTTGGGCACTCGCCGGGCGAATGCCCAGGTGGCAGCGGTACCAATCGCCAGGCCCAGGAAGAAGAAGATCATCGCGCTCATGTACCCCTCGGGGCCGAGGTGCAGCGTTTCCTTCACCAACACGGGCGTCGCGATATATGCGGGCCCCATGATGAACAGGTTGTCGAGCGCCGTCAGGAGCATGATCGTGCGCAGAGCCGGGGATGCCCAGACCGCGCGAAGCACGACTCCGGTCTCGGTCAGGACCGAGCGCAAAGTCAGGGGTGGCAGCGCCTCCGTCGCGGCGGCGTGCGCTTGACGCCGGCCGAGCGACGGCAGCATGAGCAGGCAGATCGCCGAGAACAGGAACGTCGCGGAGTCCACCGTGAACAGGTGGACAAAGCCCAAATGCTTCGTCGCCGGTTGGCCGAGGAGCGGTCCCCCGACGAACGCGACCTGTTCGGACAGTTGGAACACCGTGACCGCGGTGCCGAGTTGGGTCGACGGGGCGATCTCCGGAATGATCGCCTTGATCGCCGGGTTGAAGAACGTGGTCCCGGTGGCCAAGGCCAACAAGATCAGCCCCAGCAGCGGTGCGTCGAGTCGTTGGCGCAGAAGCAGAAGAGGAATGGCACCGACGGCCACGCAACGCAAGAGATCGGCGATGATCATCACGCGCCGCCGATCGTGCCGATCGACGAAGGTACCGGCGAACAGACCAAGGACCAGTACCGGCGCGAAGTTGACGGCAACCAGCCAACCGGTGAGCGTTTTAGACCCCGTCAGGTCCAGCACCAGCCATACGATCCCGACCAGGTACAAGGAATCGCCCAGGTGGGAGATGACCTGGCCCATCCACAGCAGCGTCAGCGCGCGACGCCAGTGCGGTCGCGCGGCGGTCGTGCTGGCCGTGTCCCAGACAGGTCCGTCCGACAGGATCGGAGCCGCGGGATCCACGGCGTTGGGCATGTCGTTTTTCACCCCTGAGACACCCTGTGGCATATTGCGCGGCTCGCGATGAGCAACCCCGCCCAGTTCAACATGCGCCCGTCGGACCCGTCGCCCCGGCAACGGATTCGCTTCAGGGGGTGGGCCTTGCCGGTGGGGTCCGTGCGGGGTCGCTCTCGGCCAAGTGCGCTGTCGCCCGAACGGATGCGGGGTCGCAAGGGGCGGCGCGCGCTCGCCGCCTGCTGGGCAACCGCGACGTGGGTCGGGGTGTTGGTGCTGGGACAGGGACCGGCGATCGCGAAAGCAACGGTCAATTTGTTCGAGACGCACCCGGATGTTCGCGAATGGGATCTGCCAAACGGCCTCAAGGTTCTATTCCTGGCGGATCGCAAAGCACCCGTGGCGACCGTGCAGATCTTTTACCACGTTGGCTCGAAGGACGAACATGTCGGCAACCGCGGCGTCGCGCACATGTTCGAACACTTGATGTTCAAGGGGAGCGTGCACGTTCCGCCGGAGGACCATTCTCGCCTCTTAAAGGAGGTGGGCGGGCAAGTGAACGCCTTCACGACCGAGGACGTGACCGCTTTTCATCAGACCGTACCGCCCTCCGTGGTGGACTTCGCCATCAAACTGGAGGCCGAGAGAATGCGGGGCCTGCGGCTGTTTCCCGCCACGGTGGACTCCGAACGCAAGGTCGTCGAGGAAGAGAAGCGTCTTCGCATCGACAACAACCCCATCGGTCAGGCCATCGAGCGTTTTCGAGCGCTCGCCTACACGCTGCATCCTTACCGCTGGACGGCGGCGGGAACGCTGGAGGACCTGGAACGTGTTCGGCCCGACGACTGCCAGGCGTTTTACGATGCATACTACCAGCCAAACAACGCGACGCTGATAGTCGTCGGCGACGTGGACGAGGCGACCGTCCGCCGGTCTGTCGAGTCCCATTTCGGTCCCCTGTCCCGCGGTCCGCTCGCGCCGCGCGTGACAATCGCGGAGCCACCCCAGACCTCGCAACGCGCGGCGACGCTGACCCTGGACGTTAGCTTGCCCGTGATGGTGGGCGGTTACCACATTCCCGGTGCGAGCCATGCCGACGTTCCGGCTCTCGAAATTCTGGCGACGATCATGTCGGCTGGTGAATCATCGCGGCTCTACCGCCGATTGGTTCGTCGCGATCAGCTCGCGGTCGCGGCCGGCGGGCTGGCGGAGGCGATGGAACAGTCTGGGCTGTTCATCGTCTACGCTGCACACCTGCCCGACAAGGATCAGGAGAAGATCCGCGGCGCGCTGTCCGACGAGGTCGCGCGCGTGCGATCGACGCCCGTCACGCCAAGCGAGCTGGCGAAGGCGAAAAATCAACTGTCCGCCGCCTATTTGTTCGGCCTGGAATCGGTGGACGGGGTTGCTCGAGAGCTCGGCTTGGCCCAACTTGTTCAAGGTGACTGGCGTCGGTTCCTGGAGGGGCCGCGACGATACGTGGGGGTGACCGCGGCGGACATCAAACGCGTGGCCGACCAGTATCTCGTCGACAGCAACCTGACCCTCGTGACGTTGACGCCCAAGTTGCCGCCCAAGTTGCAAACGACGGGAGCGCGG
>JADGRC010000421.1 GCA_017881245.1 Pseudomonadota bacterium | reverse complement strand
TCCCCCCGCCCGTGCCCCCGCCTCCCCCCACGGGCGCCCCTCCCGTCGCCACGGAAGACCCGCCCGCCGAGCCACTCGCGCCGCCCGCCCTTCCGCCCGCCGACCCAAGCGCACCGCCCATGCCAGCCCCCGCCCCGCCCGTCGACGCGGGCGTGCCGCCCGTTCCAGGCCCCGCCCCGCCCGTCGATGCCCCGCCCGATGCCGCCGGCGACCCTCCGCTCGCGCTGCCGCCCGTTCCCGCGCCTCCCGTCGCGAAAGTGGCGCCTCCGCTTCCGTTGGCGGGGCTCGTTGCACCACCGGTTCCTCGACCCCCGCTTCCCGTGGTCGCCGGACCAGTCGATGAAGAAGAGCAAGCGCCGAGAAACAAACCTCCCAAGACGACTGCCTGACGAAGAAAGGAACGGTTCATTCGGGATCTCCCTCGTTAGCCCACGCGGGGCGACAACACCGAGCACACCAAAGCTGTTAAGGGCTTGCCGACGGCAGGGCCTTCATCGCGATACAAGAATACGAAATGCACCGAAGGGGACTAAGGCCTCGCACGGCGACATCCACAATCCTTCTTCTACGGTACCCGCCTTGTATACCGTCCAAAAGCCCTAACCGCAACCGCGCACATTTGCCCAGCTATGTGCATAAACAGCTAATTTCACGATCATTGTCGGTCTTGTGGGCGACCCGTGATGATCCAGCCCATCCCGTGGAGACGAACCCATTTGTGAGGCAACCTCGGACCCCGAATCCGGCACAAGAAGCTCGGCCGTCCGATCGGCGACGTTTTCAACCGCAACCATGAGGATCAATCAAATGAAGCGCGTCGTAAGCGCCACGATGTTGTCCCTGACATTGGGAATGGCCTGTTCGTCTGCGAGCTCCGGATCGAAAACCGGAACCGGCGGAAAGGTGGCATCGGGTTCCGGAGGTACCCCCGGATCGGGCGGCGCGACCGGAAACGGCACCGGAGGCTCGGCCACGGGGACGGGCGGATCAGTTACGGGTACTGGCGGATCCGGCGCGGGAACCGGGGGCACCGTCGCTACAGGTGGCGCGACCGCCAACGGCGGGACCGCCAACACCGGGGGAGTGGTCGGGGGCGGAGGGACATCCAGCACAGGCGGGTCCGCTGGCGGCAGTGCTGGCTCTGCCGCTTCAGGAGGCGCCACCGCGGGTGCGGGGGGGGTCGGTGCTGTCGGCGGATCGGCGGTCGCGACCGGCGGAGCGCCAGTGGCTTGCATGTCACCCCTGCCTGTCACGGGAGCCGCGGCGACGGTCACGGTCAACGTGGGGGCCACGACAATGGCCACCGTCGGACCTGATCTGATGGGCATTCACACATCGGTTTACGACGGGGTCATGCAGTCCCCCACCACACCTCCCCTATTGAAGGCGATTGGCGTCACGTCCCTGCGCTACCCAGGCGGCTCGTACGCGGACAGCTACCACTGGGAGCTGAACACGGGAACACACACCCCCGCCGCGGGCGCTGGTAGCAACGAGATCTACATCGCGATGGGCGCGGACTTTGGCAACTTCATCGGTCTACTGAAGAACGCGGGTGCCAACGCCATGATCACCGTCAACTACGGAATGAACTCGAAGGGCACGGGGCCCGGCACCCCCGAGGCGGCCGCCGCCTGGGTCGCCTACGCGAACGCCTTGCCCACGAACACCTACGCAATCGGCATGGACAGCGGGGGCACGGACTGGAAGACAGCGGGCTACTGGGCCGCCCTACGCGCCGCCGAGCCGTTGCCGATCGACGATGGCCAGAATTTCCTGCGCATCATGCATCCTGATCCGGTCGGCATCAAAAACTGGGAGGTCGGTAACGAGCTTTACGGCAACGGCTACTACTACGGTGGCTGCGGCTGGGAGCCAGACATGCACGTGGCTTACCCGGCAGCACCCGCGACGACCTGCACCGGACGCCAAAACAACGCGGCTCTCTCACCTGCCACGTATGGAATGGCGGTCAAGGCATTCGCGACGAAGATGAAGGCCGTTGATCCGACCGTGAAAGTCGGTGGGATCGTTCACTGGCCGTACAGCGAGTACGCCGATTGGAACGGTGCCGTGCTCCCACAGGCTTGTATGTCGATGGATTTCGCGGTCAACCACTGGTACGCGGGCTCCACCTTGGCCAGCCTTCTGACCGTCGCCCACACCGACATTCCTAACATGTACAAAGACCTCAGGACCGCGTTGACCACCGCGGCAAATGGTTGCGGAACGAAGGGCTCCACCATGCCGATCGCCGTCACCGAATGGGGCCCCAACACGAACAACGCCGGCGATCTGCAGACGGCGTTGAGCCCGCCCGACCCCGGTGTACCGACGCACACGCAACTGCCGGGAATCTTCGCGGCCGAGTCCTACGCCAACTTCATGGAACAGGGCGCCTATTCCGTCCACTGGTTGGAGCTACACAGTAACACCTATCTGGGTAGCACCGACACGCCAGCGTGGGGTTACAAGGGCGCGCAGATGGCGCACTATCTGGCCAGCGTCGGCGATGCTCTGATCGCGGCAACGGTCGCGGGCGCCGCGGCGCCCACGATTCTGGCCCACGCGTCCAAGCACATGGACGGCAGCGTGAGCGTGATGTTGACCAACACAAGCTCGTCGGCGGACGCGGCGGTCACTGTCAACGTCACTGGGGGCACCACGCTCGCGTGCGTGGGCACGCGCTACGCATACACGCCCGTCAAGCCCGACGAGGACGGGCCGGTCGAAAGCGCGCCGATCTTCGCGGCCGCGAATGGTGGTTCGGTGGCGGTCTCGGTTCCTGCCTACTCCGTCGTAGTGGTCGCGTTTCCGAAGAAGTAGCGCGGGTGTCACGCCGGAGGGCCTGGGAGAGGCCCCTTGGGCCGCGTTTCGGGACGCATGTCGAGATTCTTCTCGTTCTTGATATCGTAGAACCCGATGCGTGCGGCGATCGGTATCGGGACGGCGTTCCTGCTCGCGACTCTCTCCGGTTGCGGGGAAGACCTGTACGTGGGCTCTAACGTCATCTGGACGGCCCTACACGAGGATGGAACCTTGAGCGAATGGTCGACCAACATGGGCGGCGGCGCGACCGCGATGCAAAACACGACGATCATGGCGTCCAACCTGCGGGCGCACCATGGCAAGTGGTCGGCCAAATTGAGCATCATGACGCCGATGGATCCGACACAGTACGCGGACGCCTCGTTGGCGCGAAGAATCGGACTGCCGACCGAGGGCTACTTCAGTGCTTGGTACTACCTGCCTCAGACCGTCAACGTCGGCGTGTACTGGGTCATCATGAAAATCCGTGAGCGCCGTATCGAGAACGATCCGACCACTGCCCAGGAATTGTACGACTTGAACTTGAAGACTACCTCGAACGGAGGGATGTCTTTACGTCTTTACGATCATCGGACGAACGGCGACCTGATGTTGCAGATGATGGACCCGACGGTTCCGGTCGGAAGCTGGTTTCAGATTGAGGCCTACTATCACAACGCACAAGACACCACCGGCCGCTTCACGCTTTGGCTGGACGGCGCTCAGGTGCTGGATGTCAGCGGAAAGTCGATGGGGCTGAGCCCATGGGTGGGCTGGGAAGCGAGCAGCATCGGAGATGCCCTAACGCCGAGCATGGCCGACCTGTTTATCGACGACGCCGCCGTCAGTCTGACGCGCGTCGGCCCGGCGGGTGTCATCGCCCGCTGAGACGACTCCGCAATCACCCATCGCCATTCTTCGCAGGCGAAGGGCCCGAAGGCAGCGGCCGCCAATCAGCAAGAGCGGCGTCGGCCCGCGCGTCGAAACTGTCGGCGCCGGAACACGAGGACGCTCATCAGGAGGAGAGCACTCCCGACGGAGAACCTGCCGGGACGCGCCGCCCCGAGACTGCAACCACCGCTCGGAGAGCCGGTGTCCTTCGCGCCGGTCGCTCCACCCGAGGCACCGGTGGTCACCGTCCCGACCCCAACGGCTGTCATCGTCGGCGCCGGTGATGCGCCGCCCGAGCTTGAGCTCGACGCGCCACCAGAAGCCATCGGGCCTGAGGCGCCTCCGGTCGATGACGATGTCGCGCCCCCCGTGTTGGAAACGACGCTCCCCCCACTTCCACTCACGGTTCCCGCGCCACCCGTGCCCGAGACGCCCGCTCCGCCCGACGCACCGGACGCGCCCCCGCTATTCGCGCGTCCGCCCGCCCCCGTCATGCCGCCCGTGCTGACCATTCCGGACGCCCCCGCCGAACTTCCCGACGCACCACCGAAGCTTGTGGGCAGATTCGCGGGCGGCATGGTCGTGGGCCAGCCGGTGGTCAGGGTCGCCCCTGTCACCGACGTCGGCGCCTTGCTGACCGTCCACCACGGCACGCCCAGATGCTGAGCGTACAGCCACGGCACGAATTGGGGATCGGGATAGACCGTTCGCCAGCTGTCGTGTCCGTGACCCGCCAGTTCCGTGTAGATCGGGTTACCTCCCAGCTTGCGAATGGCCGTAATCGCGTCGCGTTCCCCCTGAACGATGGGATCCACCTCGCCGCAAATCGCCCAGATGTTCTCGTTCAAATATAGGGCCGCATCATCCGGTGACGCGGGCGCCGCCGCCGGTGCGGCCGCCGCAAACATTCCCGGATATCGCCGGAGGATGTCCCAAGTGCCGCGTCCCCCCATCGATGGTCCAGTGATGTAGAGGCGATTCGGATCGATGTTGTACTTGGTCATCACGTCCGACTTCAAGACCTTGATGGTCAAGGCCCCTTCGAACTTTTCGGGCGTGGAAATCGCCTGCGTGGCCTCGCCCCAGCCGCTCATGTTGGTCTGGGAGATAGGGATCATGAAAAACGAAGGATCGGTGGTCTGGTGCGGCGTATTGATAAACGTGCCCGTCCAGCCCACGCCGTCGCTCGACAGCGTTCGATTGGGCGGATTCGTGTTGTTGGCGGCATGAAGGAACACCATCAACGGGTACTTCTTGGCGGAGTCGTAGCCCGTGGGAACAAAGACGTTGTATTCGAGAACCTGCCCCGACGCCGCGTCCGTGTATTTGTTGCCGACATAGTCGGCCCGGGAGACGCCCTGCCACAGCGGGACGGCCGATACCACCAGCACCAGTGCCATAACCTGACTTCGCCAACGAGTGGTCATCCGGGTCTTCTCCTTCGTTCGTTCGTTCAGCGATTGCCGGAATCGACTTCGGGTTGCGCGGTCCCCGCGTAGACACCGAAAATCCCAAGTTACTCCGACGGCACCGTCCCACGCCTAACGGTGGTTGCGCCCTCAAACAAGCCAAAACTGGGCACATTCCTGGCCGCCTGAGCACGAGTCCGCGCCCGAGTGGCGCCCGAGAGCAGATGGGGCGCGGGCCAGATTTCGCGGATTCGTGGACCGGATTCGTGCGGATGAAAACCGCGCTGTGATCGCCGGGACGGTGGCCGGACAATTACCGCAGGCACGGTAAGGCCCAATTTCCTGTTTCCACCCCCAGGATAAGAGCAGGCGTTGGACCTTTTTTTGCTCCGCCCCTCCCCTCCCATTGAGGTACCCGATGACGAACTACAGCGCTTATCGATGGGTTTCGCTCATGGGACGACCGTCCATGTTTGCGCTAGCCGCTCTGGTGATCGCGGCGGGGTCCGCTTGCACCGGTAAGGTGGAAAGCCCGGGACCGAGTCAGGGAGTCAGTGCGGTTCCAGGAACCCGTGCTCAGGGAACACCGGGCGCGACCGGCGTCGGCGGCGCTCCTGGCGTGAATCCGGGTGGGTACGGCGGCAGCGCGACTGCGAACGGCACGCCGGGCGCCTCAGGTACCGGGGCGGGAGTGGGAGCAGTCGGAACCGGGGGAGGCGTGGGCATCGTGGGCATAAGGACGACGCCGGCCATCCCACAAGCCCTGCGAAGACTCACGGTGAACCAGTTCCAGAACAGCATGCGGGCGCTGCTGGGCAACGTTCCTTTGTCAACGGTCGAGGAGGACAGCCACGACGGGGGCCTGGCGACCATCGGAGCCACCCAAATCGTGACGTCGCCCGACGGTGTCGAAAAGTACCAGGTGGCGATTGACGCCGCCCTCGACGCGGCTTTCGCCGACACGACCAAGCGCGCCGCTCTGTTGACGGGCGCCAGTTGCCCGCCAAAAATTTCCACCGGTGACGCCTGCACGAACGCGTTCATTACACGCTTTGGCCGTTTGGCGTGGCGCAGGACGCTCACGCCCGCCGAGGTGACTCGTTACACGACCCTCGCGGGAACGGCGACGCAAAGCTTGGCCGACGCCTACGCGGGCGCACGTTGGGCGGCGTCCGCGCTGCTGCAGTCGCCTAATTTCCTCTATCGCGCGGAGCTCGGCCAGCCCGTGCCAGGACGCACGGATGTTCGACAACTGACCAACACGGAAATGGCTTCCCGCCTGGCGTTTTTTCTGTTGGAGAGTGCCCCTGACGACGCGCTGCTAACCGCCGCGGAGGGCGGCAAACTGGCTTCAGTGGATGACATTCGCGCCCAGGCCCAGCGGTTGATTTTATTGCCCGCGGGACGCAACGCGATTACGGGCTTTGTTCGCGATTTCTTTTGGTTGGATCGACTCGACAGCACGGCCAAGGACGCCGCGTTGTTTCCGCAATTTTCCCCCACCCTGCGAACGGCGATGGGCCAGGAACTGACACGCATGTGGGAAGCGATGGCGTTCGACCAGGACGGCAGTGCGCTTGACCTTTTCACTACGCGCCACACGTTCGTCACCAAGGAACTGGCGACGCTGTATGGCCTTCCGACGACCGGTTTGACGGATACAGCGCTCACCGCCGTGGACCTTCCCACCACGGGAGCTCGCGTCGGATTTCTGGGCACGGCGGCTCTGTTGTCCATGAACGCCGACCAGAAAGAGGGATCGCCTACGTTGCGCGGCAAGTTCGTACGCGAAGAGCTTCTATGCCAGATCATTCCGCCGCCGCCCGGCAACGTGGACACGACGCTGCCGGATCCACCGGCCGGGGTCACCTATACCAAGCGAGAGAAGTTGGAGATGCACCGCACCTTGCCGACGTGCGCCGCGTGCCATGGCTTGATGGACCCGCTCGGGTACCCATTGGAGAGCTTCGACGCCATCGGCAACTATCGAACGACGGACGCCGGCAAGCCCATCGACGCGAGCGGTTCTCTTGATGGCCAGGCCTTCAGCGGACTGCCCGGGCTCGCGGACGCGCTAAAGGCGACCCCCGCGGCCGCGTCGTGCATGGTGAAGCATCTCTATCGATACGCGACGGGCTCGGCGGACGCGCAAGGTGAGCCCGTCGCCATCAGCGAGTTGTCCGCCGGTTTCGCCGGCGGAGGTTATCGGCTGCGCGCGCTCGTCACCGACATCGTCGCCAGCGAAGGGTTCCGCCTGTTGACGCCTCAACCCTGATCGACACGCAAGGACGACCAACATGCCGATGAAATCGTACAGTCGACGCCGTGTGTTGCGAGGTCTCCTCGCGACCGGGGGCGCGGTCGCGATTCCGCTGCCGATCTTCGATTGCCTGCTCAATAACAACGGCAATGCTTTCGCCGCGACTGGGATGCCATTGCCACGTCGATTCGTCTCGTGGTTCTTCGGCAACGGAATTCTTCCCCCGCGCTGGGTTCCGACCGCGACTGGAAACACGTGGGATCTGAGTGAACAATTGGCGCCGCTCGTGAACGTCAAAGACTACCTGACGGTCATTTCCGGCCTGGCCCGCAAGGTCGGCGGTGGAGCCCACCCAGGTGGAGCGGCGGGGGCGGTGACCGGATCCCAGGAGGGCTCGGGTGGTGCCCAGAAACCGTCGATCGATCAAATTGCCGTCGACGCCCTGGCAGGCAGCACCCCATTCAAGTCACTGGAAGTGGGAGTGACCAACGCGACCCCCAACGGGACGCCTCTTACACTTCACAGCGTCTCCTTTCGCGGACCCAACCAGGTCCTGTACCCCGAATTCGATCCGAAGGCCGTGTTCACGCGCATCTTTTCCATGTCATCGGTGGGAACGACGACGCCTGCCGCGGGCGCCGGCACCGCCGCGGCGACGGCGAACGCCGCTGCCTTGCAGAAGCTGCTGGCCGTGAAACGCAGCGTGTGTGACACGGTGCTGGCCGACGCGAAAGATCTCGAGGCAACGCTCGGGGCACAAGACAAGATTCGCCTCGAGGCCCACCTTGACGGCATCCGGTCCCTGGAAGCGCGCCTGGTGCCGGCCTCGACCACCGCCACGTCGTCGACGACCACCTGCACGAAACCTGCGACGCCGACGCTCGGTCCCGACGCCAACAGCGAGGCGCCCCCCGCGGTCAACACGCTCATGGCGGACCTAACGACGATGGCGTTGGCGTGCGGC
This sequence comes from Pseudomonadota bacterium, assembly GCA_017881245.1. Taxonomy (GTDB): domain Bacteria; phylum Myxococcota_A; class Polyangia; order Fen-1088; family Fen-1088; genus FEN-1088. Next base: position 276 of record JADGRC010000421.1, on the reverse strand, counting down.
CTCACGAACGTCGCCACGTTCACGTTCAGCCTGCCAGCCGCGCATGTCTACTACCGACACCTCGGCGCCAACATGAACGACGACTTTCACAACAACATCTGCCACGCCGACGCGGGAGATGCGACCGGGCAGCCACGCGTACACACGGGAGTCCTATACGCCATGAGGTGCCTGGCTGAATTCCTGGAGAAAATGAAGGCGCTCACCGAGGGAGCGGACAATGTGCTTTCCAACGCGCTCGTGTACGTGACGTCATGCACGGCGTGGGGAAAGGTC
>JADGRC010000420.1 GCA_017881245.1 Pseudomonadota bacterium | reverse complement strand
TCGGCGTCGTCGAAATGATCGTCGGCGTGACGATTCTGACCCGGTGGACGCGGCTGGGTGCCTACGTTGCGATGGTCTGGCTCACCTGCATCGCCCTGAATCTTGTCACCATGGGCACGTTCTTCGACGTTGCGGTGCGCGATCTGGAAATGGCGATCGCGGCGTACGCGCTCGCCAAGCTGACCGAGGCCCGCGCAACTGCCACCGAGGTTCAACCGATGCTCGCGCCCGGCCTCGGGCGGTCGAAGGAGCTTACCTATGAAGACGCGTAGCCGGGTTGCATTCATCGTGGTGGTTGCTGGTTTGCTCGCCACGTCGCACGCACCGCAAGCGCAGGGTCAGAGGCCGGCCATGAGGATGGGCGCGTCGCCTACCAGCACCGGGCCGGCAGCAGTTGCGCTGCGCGAAGGGATGCGCAAGCTGTGGTCCGATCACGTCATCTGGACGCGGGACTACATCGTGGCGGCGGTCGGCGATCGCCCCGATCAGCAGTCGGCAGCGGGCCGCCTGCTCAAGAACCAGGAAGACATCGGCGCGGCCGTCGCCGGCTACTACGGCAAGCCCGCCGGCGACCGGCTCACGGCCCTGCTGAAACAGCACATCGTGATCGCCGTGGATCTGATCAACGCGGCGAAAGCGCACGACGACGCGAAGTACGCGGACGCCGACGCCAAGTGGCAGCAGAACGGTGATGAGATCGCCGCGTTCTTGAGCGGGGCGAATCCGAACTGGCCGAAGGCCACGTTGGTGGCGATGATGAAGACGCATCTGGCGACGACCACAGCGGAGGTCGTGGCGAGACTGAACGGCAAGTGGGATGACGATGTCGCGGCATTCGACGCGGTCTACGCACACATCCTGAACATGTCCGACGCTCTGTCCGATGGCATCATCAAGCAGTTTCCCGCGAAGTTTTGAACAGCGGCGCCTCGCCGGCGACCGAGCAACGAAGATGGCGGCTTTCTCCAACGAAGAAGGGCTCGCAGAAATCTCCGCGAGCCCTTCGAGACAAGAAACCTACCGCGATCCGCTTTGCACAGTCCTAGTCACCACAACCGACTTCTTCGGCAATCAACTGCGCCAGTGCGAGCAGCTGACCGGCTTCGCCGGCCGTCAGCGTCTTGCGCGATTGCCTCTGGACGTTCGCGATGAACTCCCTGAGCTCCTCGCAGAATGGTTCCCTGGTGTCCTTGTGTCGATGATGCCTGAACCACGCTCTCCGAACGTCGTCCAACCGATGGGTGAACCGCCTGGCAACGGGCTTTCTCAGGTTGAAGTTGTCGATGAGTCCCTGGAGCTGCTGCAGCTGCCCTGCGACATCAGGGGGTATCAAGACCGCGAACGGCGAGAGCGAAGAAACGTCTCCGCACACCACGTGATCCGTTGGGCTCGTGAAGGTCGTCCTGTCGACCCATCTGGGAAAAGGCGGAAGAGGCAAAGGCAACGGGGGAATGGCAGAGGTTTCGAAGTGAAACAGGTGCGGAACGGGATTGTGAGCACCGGCATTGAAGGGCAGACAGACGGTCATGATCACCGGAATTGGGAGCGTTGCCGTCGTCGTGATGTCGTAGACAAGGCCGTCGACCTGGAAGCCGGGGGGCGGCGCCGGCCCGCCCGTGATCGCCGTCGTGTCACCGCCGGCCACCACGCTCGGGAACGTCACCGTCACGCCGGGGACCGGCGATACGGAGACGGGGCCGGTACTGGCCGGCGTGTTGCCGCCTCCCAACGACGCACCATACTCGAACGCGCCGATGTCGCAAAAGCCGTCGTTGCGGAGGAATCCGCGTTGGTCGGTTGCCGGGCACGCGGAGTTACTGCCCGCGTTGACCGCGGCGCTTGTCGCGGGGATTCCCGCGGTCAGCGTAGGACCGCCATTGGCCGCCAGGGGTGCAAGACCGACGAGCGGGAGCGCGACGGTCGCCAATCCCGGTCCGAATCCGCGGCTGACACAGGAGCCATCGCTATCGATTGAGGCGGTGCCGGCGGCAGTGAAGCCGGTCGTATTGCCTCCACAGTCGGACGTGTTCGCCACGATCAGCGCGTTGGTGAGCTGCATCAGGTTGTTGCAGGTGGAGTAGAAGCGGACGCCGATGCCGTTGCCGGCAACGGTGTCGTTGGTCACGTGGAGGCTGGGGCACGAGATCAGAATGCCCACATCGTTGTTCGCAATCGTGGAGTTCGTAAGAAAGATCTCCCCCTCGGCGTCGCCAGCATTCAGGCCATTGCGGTTTCCGGTGATCGTCAGGCCGGTGCCCGTGAAGATGCCGACGCTGTCCCAGCTGATCCCGGAGCCGGCATTCTGAATCGTGAGATTGAGCATCGCGACATTCCTGGCTTTGAGCCAGAAGACGCTGGGCAGCCCGCCGCCATCGACGACCGTGGACCACACCGGGTCGCCCTGGATGGTCACGTCCTGGGTGATGACCAACTGGTTCGCGATCGCAAAAGTGACGGGAGCCAGCACAATCGTGTCGCCGCCTGTGCCTGCGTTCACGGCCGCGATGGCCGTTTCAAGCTCTGCAACGCTCGAAACGTTGTAGGTGGTTCCGGCGGCGGCCGGCCTGGCAAGCGCCCCTACCAGCAGCAACGCCACTCCGAACTGAATCGGCCATCTCTTGAACCTGTTCCACACCTTAGCCATGTAATCCCCTCCACCTGGTGAAGCGGAAAAACGAGGCCTGGCGGGTCAGCGCGATCCGCTTCGCACCGGCCACACCCGGAAGGGGCCGTCCTTGTTGACGGTGAGGCTGATGACGCCGGCGAGGTTCGCTTCGTAGGCGGCGAACGGAAAGGTCTCACTGGCCGCACTCGACCAGTAGATCGCCGACGCCACGCCCGCAAACGACGACCCCGCCCCGATAGCGAAGCACCCGGTCCCCGCATCGTTTGTCAGCGACGGGCCGGTTGTGGACCCGGAAAGCTTGCAGCCCAGGGCGACGGCGCGCGCCATCGTCGCGCTCCACTCGTCCTTGGTTGGCAACCGCCAGTCGCCCGCTGACGATCCGTCCGTCAATCCGGTACAGTCGCCGCTTTCCAAGGCAGCCGCCGCCCGATTCGCCGCCGCCCAATCCGTGGACCCCAGACAGTCCGCCTGCTTCAGCCAGATCAGCCCCGTCACGGTGTCGGTCACCGTGCCATTCCCGCAGTCGACGTAGCGATTGGTGTTATCGAAGCACGGCCCGGCCGCACGGGTCGCGTTGGTCCCGTCGATTCCGTTGGTACCATTCGTGCCATTCGTGCCGTTCGTGCCGTCGACACCGTTTGTCCCGTTGACGCCATTGGTGCCGTTGGCCCCGGGCTGACCCTGCGGACCCCGGGGACCGGTGGCACTCCAATGGACGCGGACCTCATTGCGGCGGCATGGCTCATTGGCCGCGACCAGGCGCGTCAACCGGCCCTCATCGCCGTCGCGATCGATGCGCACGCACGCGTAGAACTGCCCGTCGGCGGCCGGAATCTGTGCGTTGGCCCGCTCCGCCAACGCCCCCAACGCGACGACGAGCATCACCGCGACGGTCGCGAATCTCCGGTACAGACTCTTTCTCATATAAATCCTCTCCTGAACGAGAAAGCGGAAAAACGCGGTCTGGGGGGTCAGGACGTGCCGAGGCGAGCGATCAGGGAGGCGCGCAGTTCCAGAAAGTCGGTTTCGGACCCAGCGGTCACCGACATCTTGCCGTCATTGGCGTGCGTGGCCCGAATGAGGCGCCGGGCCTCGTCGGCCCACGATGCGCGGGCGGGATCGTGGGGCGCGGCCGCGACGCCGTCGAGCAGCGCGGCGGCGAGG